>JAGBUC010000071.1 GCA_017630985.1 Clostridia bacterium | reverse complement strand
TATTCGGGAGAAGAAAGAATGATGCTGCTCTGTGCTGTAAGTCCAAAGGAGGCTCCGCTTGTTGTAAAAACGGTTAAGTCTGTAGATGAAAAAGCCTTTATAATTATTTCGGATGCGCGAAAGATATTGGGACAGGGTTTTAAGGAGGAATAGTAAAGGCCTAATTTGTTTTGTGCTTATAAGTTGACAAGGGAAATAACCTATGCTAGAATATTAAAAATCACAAAAACCAATTCGTTTATATTAATACCTTGGATAAATGTGAGGAACAGCGAATGAGCCTACAAAAAGAACCACAACATATTTTCGAGCCGGACCCTCTGCAGTGCGGTCAGGCAGTCCTTGCGATGCTGACGGGTAAGACGGTCGATGAAATAATTGAGCTTTGCGGTACAGGGAGGGAGACCACCCTTAAATGTATGAAAAGGGCGCTCGACCTTTGCGATATTGAAATGTCGGCAAACAGAATTGAGGTTAAAAATAAGGAAGAACTGCCTGAAATAGCCGTTTTAAGCCTCGAAACGCCTAAGTGCTGGCATTGGTCGTTATATTTTAAAGGAAGGTTTTTAGACCCCGAATATGGCGTATTAGACGACTTTCCACCCTCAAACCGAAGGTATTATTGGGAAATTAAAGAAAAACAAAACGGATGCTAATTAGCATCCGTTTTATCATTTTTCTGTTTATCAAGGCTTAAATAATAGCTGTCGATAAATTCGCTCATAAAAATGTCGACCTCGGGCATTTTAAGCTCATCAATTATTTTTCGTGTTGAGGCTTCGGCATCCTTAAATTCAAGATTTCCCATATTAAGCTCTTCAATGCATTTTATAAGGGCGGAAATTTTGTCTGCCGCCTTGACGAGCGCGAGGGTTTGCCTATCGGGGTTATATATAGGCTTAAAATCGTCCTGTAGGTCGTCGGGTAGCATTGAAATAAGCTGGTCTACCGCAACGGCTTCTATTTTTTTATATGCCGCTTTAATTTCGGGGTTATAGTATTTTATGGGGGTTGGCATATCGCCCGTAATGATTTCGGAAGTGTCGTGATACATAGCGCATACGGCAGTTTTTTCGGGGTTATAGCTTTTGCCGAGCCGCTTGTTGCCGATAAGGGCAAGGCAGTGCGCGATAAAGGCGACCTCAAGAGAATGCTCACTTAAATTTTCTTCTCTTGTGTTTCGCATAAGACCCCAGCGGTTTATATTTTTCATCCGAGAGAGGATTGCGTAAAAATGGCTTTTCATAGGTGTTACCTCAAATTGCTTTTTATATTGATAATTATACCATTAAATGTTATAATATCAATATATTTTTTTGAGGAGGGCTGACAGATTGTCTTTTACTTCTGAAAAGGAAAGAATTCTTGGAAAACAAAAGGGCGGCGCGGCGGCAGTATTTTTTACCGCCTTGCTTTCGGCTGTTTGTATTTTTGTTCCGTTTATAATATACGATGGCGGTTATTTTCTGTTTTTCGGCGATTTTAATGTTCAGCAGATACCCTTTTATCAGCTTTGCCATAATGCGATAAGAAACGGTGAAATAGGTTGGAGCTTTACGACCGACCTCGGCGCAAATTTTATAGGGTCTTACACTTTTTACACTATTACCAGTCCGTTCTTCTGGCTGACTTTACCTTTCCCAAATTCGTGGGTGCCGTATTTTATGGGACCTCTTCTTATACTTAAATTCGCCTGTGCAGCGCTTACGGCATATCTATATATAAGGCGTTTTACGGTTAAAACACTTACAGCACAGCTTGGCGCAATGCTTTACGCATTTTCAGGATTTTCGGTTTATAATATCTTCTTTAACCATTTTCACGAGGCGATAGTTTTCTTTCCGCTTCTACTCTTGGCGTTTGAGCTGCTTGTAACCGAAAACCGACGCGGCTTATTTGCGGTTATGGTTGCAGTTTGCGCTATTGTAAACTATTTCTTCTTTGTGGGTATGCTTGTTTTCGGCATTATATACTTTGTTGTTCGCATGATATCAAAGGCAATAAAACCGAATGCGAGCCAGATTTTTGCGGTATTTTTTGAGGCGGTTATAGGCATAGGAATAGCGGCGGTTATTTTAATACCGTCCTACTTAGCAATCGCGGGTAACGACCGAGTTTCGAATATTCATCTTGGATGGAATTCGCTGCTTTTTGGAAAAGAGAGCATTTATGCTAATGTTTTCGGCGTATTTTTCTTTCCACCCGACCTTCCTGCCCGTCCTGTTATGTTCCCTGAGGCAAATGTTAAGTGGTCGTCGCTAGGCGCTTGGATGCCCGTTTTCAGTATGGTCGGCGTTTTTGCTTACTGTATGGGCAACCGCGGCAGCTGGCTTAAAAGAGTTATTGCGGTGTGCGCTGTGATGGCCTTTGTGCCGATACTAAACTCTGCCTTTTATGCCTTTAACGGCTCATATTATGTGCGTTGGTTTTATATGCCGATACTTATGATGGCTCTTGCCACCTGCAAGGCGATAGAGGATAACAAGCTTTGCTGGAAAAGGGGCTTCAAGTGGGTTGGAATTATTACGCTTTCGATAACCTTAATTATCGGGTTCTTCCCGCAAACTACAGATGACGGAATTTTAATCGGCATATTTACACAGCCGACAAACATTATGTATATTGCAAGGTATTGGATAACCTGCCTAACGGCGCTTTTAGGATTAGCGGTGCTTTATCTAATCCTTAAAATTAGAAAAGAACAGCTTGTGCGGTTCTTAAAAACCGCAATAATTTGCGTGGCGATATTCTCTGTCGGGTATGCAAGTTTCTTTATTGCAAGCGGAAAGTCTCATTCATTCACCCATCAGGCAGTGGTTGACGACCTTATTGAAGGTGAGCTACAGCTTGGAGGCGACCGCGACACCTACCGTATTGACACATATTCCGCAATGGACAATTCGGCAATGTTTTTAGGATATTCAAGCATAAATGCCTTTCATTCAATTGTGCCTCCGTCGGTTATGCAGTTTTATGAGTTTATCGGTGAAAAAAGAGATGTTGCAAGTCGTCCTGATACAGATTTGTGGGCTATAAGACCTTTGCTTTCGGTAAAATATCTTATTCAGCGCGAGGGCGGTGAAAGCTTTGTCGGCGAGGACGGGCTTACCAAGATGTCGGGGTATAACTATCTTTACAATAACTCGGGTTTTGATGTTTATGAAAATACTAATTTTATAGGCTATGGCTTTTCGTATGACGCATATATGACCTATGAGGAATGCGAACAAAAGGACGAGCCTGACAGGGCGAAGATGATGCTGAGAGCAATTCTTCTGGACAGCGAACAGATTGAAAAATACGGTTATATGTTCGACGACCTCGAGACATATTCTATGAAAGAGGGAAATTCAGCAAGTCTCGCATATACAGAGCTTAAAAGTGAATGTGAAAAACGGAACGCCACATCGGCAGAAAGCTTTGAGGCAGGGGATAACAGCTTTAGGGCGGTGGTTAACAGGGAAAAGGACACCTTGGTTTTCTTCTCGGTTCCTTATGATGAGGGTTGGACGGCATATGTTAACGGCGAGAAAACTGAGGTCGAACAGGTTAACGTTGGATTTATGGCGGTTGCCGTAGGTGAGGGAACAAGCGAAATAGTCTTTAAATATGAAACACCGGGCCTCACTTTAGGCGGCGCGGTAACGGTATCTGCTATCATAGTTCTTTTAGGTTATTTAGCTCTTATTTACCTTATAGAAAAAAGAAGAGTACCTAATAAGGTGTGCTATCCTGAGGGGGACCAAATTCTTGCCTTGTGTGAGGATTATGTGAGCGCAGAGCTTGTTTTAGAGGAGGAAGCTGATGGGCAAGAATTTAACTGCTAAAGCAAGTCTTATTGCCTCGATGTTTATTTTCGGCTCGATTGGTATATTTGTTAATTTCATAGGCTTACCGTCCGGCTTTATAGCTTTTTCAAGAGGCATTATCGGTGCGGCGTGTCTTATGATTTTCGCCCTAATAACAAAAACTAAAATATCCTTTAAAAACATCAAGGAAAACATTATTTATCTAACCCTTTCGGGCGCGGCAATCGGGTTTAATTGGATTTTGCTTTTTGAAGCCTACCGATATACAAGCGTTTCAACCGCGACACTTTGTTATTATATGGCACCTGTTTTTGTAATGCTTGTGTCACCGCTGTTTCTAGGAGAAAGGTTAACTGCTTTAAAGCTTTTCTGTATAGTGCTTTCTCTTATAGGGATGTTTTTTGTTTCGGGTGTTATGGGCGGACAAATGCCACAGGGCAGAGAACTTATTGGAATTATATCGGGGCTTTCGGCGGCAGTTCTTTATGCGACGGTAATCATACTGAATAAAAAGCTGAAAGACATTTCATCCCACAACACAACCCTCGTGCAACTAGGGGTTGCAGGGCTTGTTATTATGCCATACACCCTTTTAGCAGAGGATTTAACACCGGATTTATTTTCTCCGCTTGCGGTCTGCTTGCTTGTTTGTGTTGGCGTGATACATACAGGGGTTGCATACTTATTATATTTCGGCGCGGTGAAAGGAGTTCCCGCACAGACGGTTGCAATTTTCAGCTATATCGACCCTGCCGTTGCGATAGCGCTTGCCGCATTGATACTCTGTCAGAAGATGAATGTTTTTTCGTCAATAGGCGCGATACTTATATTATCAAGTGCAATTCTAAGCGAAATAAAAAATAAACAGTCTCAGTTTTAAAACTGAGACTGTTTTCTTTATAGAACAAGACCCCATAGGGTACCGAAGATTAGACCTGAAACAAACACCGTCAGCGTTATAAACAAATTTGCCTTGCGGTTGCGGTTCACGCGGTATAGCACAAGAAGTCCGACACCGCCGTTCGTGAGAAGTCCGCAAAGGAGAGGAGTTAAACCTAAAGCGCCGTCGATATAGAGCTGTGTTAGTGTTACTGAAACGGCACAGCTTGGAATAAGTCCTACAAGCGAAGCGAAAATCTGACTGAATACGGGGAAGTTAAGTGCGGTTTTTATAACCGACTCGGGAATAAATTCAATTGCAAAATGTAAAAGCACCGAAACAATATAGATAATAATAAGTATTTTCGCGGTGTGCTTAAGAGCCGAAAGCCATATGCCGTCGCTGCAAGAGCAATTTTCCTGTTCGCAAAACTCGTGAATATGTTCGTTTTGCTCGTCCTTGTGCTTTTTAAGAACAAGGTCTGCCGCAAAACCTGTAATGATACCTGAAACAAGCTTTACCGCAAGAATTGATAAAATAAGGGATAGGGGAAGCTTTGCCGAAAGCATCATAGGAAGCATTTCGTCACTGGTTGCAAGAATTACCGCAAGCAGAGTTCCGACAGTGACGGTGCCCGCCGCATACATTCCTGCAACTGCACCCGAAAAGCCGCATTGCGGAACGAGGCCTAAAAACGAGCTGAAGAGAGGTCCGAAGCGTTTCGATT
>JAGBUC010000012.1 GCA_017630985.1 Clostridia bacterium | reverse complement strand
GCGGCTATCTGGGGAATAGGTCTTCCTAAGCGTACCCAAACAACTCCTGCTGCCGGAAAGAGTATGATTACCGATAACAGTAACTACAACTATCCTGAAGCCGGAGCATACGAATACAGCACAACCGAAACCTTCACCGTACAAATGTTAATTTACTTCTACGAAGGCACCTTCTATGCTTATTGGCCTGACGGAACTTTAGTAGGAAGTATCGCTGCAAGAAGCACGGTTGATTTAAGCGCAGGACCTTACCTCTACATAGAGGCAAATTACGGTTGGTCGTATATTCATGATTTGTATATTTATGAAATAACCGCACAAGAGCAAATCGAAGACCCATTCGAAAACGTTTTTGACAAGGGTAACGGAACAGAATCTGACCCGTATATAATCGAAACAGCCGAACAGCTTAAGCAGGTAGTTGGCGTTTTCGGTGGCGGCAAATTCTTCAAGTTGGCAAATGACATTTATATTAATAATGTAAGTTATATCGACTGGTCTACAGGTGAGGTTACAAAATCCGGTTACACACCAACCGAATGGTTTAGTGGTGGAACAACCTCATCCACGAAAAGCTATATCGGTAATGACGGCGAAACAAAAGGCAGCTTTAGCGGAACCATCGATGGAGACGGATATACCGTATACGGTGTTTGGTATCCCGCAGACAGCAATAATTATGTTGTTGGTCTCATTCCTGATAACAGAGGAAGTTTAAAGAACATTAAACTTGCTAACTCCTTTATAAAGGGAACCTATTATACAGGCGGAATTTCGTCCGTGACATACGGAACAACAAGCTTTGATAAAGTGGTAGTGGATGATACGGTGTATATAAACGGTACATATGCTACTAATGCACCCACTTCGGCAATCGGAGGCTTCGTTGGTTATAGTGAAGGTGTAAACAACTTTAACGATTGTGCTTTCTATGGAAACATTGCCAAAAATACTGTTCCCAAGGCGTTTGGCTTGGTTGGCGACCATTATTACGGCGCAGAAATCCATGCGACAAATTCTGTATCTTTGGGTTGTGCACCTTTCCAGGCAACAAAAAATAATGCTACTACTGTTGCCCAATTAGAGCAGCGTTTCACTGCTTCGAATGTTTACACCGACACAGCTTATGCTTGTGAAGTAACAGTTGATTCAGAGACCTTCACAGGACTTAAGTTTAACACAATCGGTTCAAAGAAAGATGCGCAGGGTGCAAAAGCATTAATGACTATGCCAAACCTTTTTGCAGAAGGCACCTCTTGGTATGCTACAACTATCAGTTCAACCTATCCTCAACTTATTCTTTGGGGAGAAAAGAATAACGATATCGACAAGAGCGGTATTTATGCAGATGCAGGAGACCTTGCAGCTCTCAGATTAATCATATTAGGCACCAAATCTTCTTCTGATTATTCTTGGACAGAGGTTGATGATAACGCAGGTGTAGATATACTCGACCTAGTTACTCTTTCTATGAAAAAGGTTACCGCACCGGAATACGAATATCATATGGTTACAGCAAGTGGTAATAGCATCGATTATAAATATGTTGACTGGACAAATCCGGAAGACGTGACAGTTTATTACCAGTCGGGCTATTCTAACGCTGCAACCGAACTCCAGTCATACTACAGTGCTAAAGGTATAACTGTTGCAACCAAGCAGGGAGAACCCGCTTCTTCAGAAAAGGCAATTGCTCTCAAATCTGACAGCAGCCTTGAATCTGGCACTGCAAAGGTATATGTTAACAAGGATGTTCTCTATTTTGTCGTTGCTCCTACTGAACTCGTTGTTGATGTTAAGAACAATAAAGCAACCAATACTATGAGCACAGCGGTAAGCTATTTTGAACAGATGAGCGCTCCTTTGGGCATGGCACCAGTGTTTGAAATTTCTCTTACCGAGAACGATAGTGCAGTTAGAACCCTTAATGGCACAAGTTACTATTATGCTTGGGGCGACGAGTTTAACGGTACTTCACTTGACAGCTCGAAATGGACCACTGGTGTTGAAAGAATGTCTCCGCTAGTTGGAACATTATCTGACAATGCACAAAACAGTATCATTGTAAATAATGGTTCAGTTACACTGCGCAACTATAAAGACAGCAACGGAAACTATGTTCAGCCCAGATGTCTGCAAACAACAGGCACAATGAATTTCCGCTATGGTTATGTTGAAATTCAGGCTCAGGTTCCTTTCATCGAAGGAGGATGGCCGTCTTTCTGGATGAACAGCCTCTACACAGAAAAGAGAGCAAATAGAAAAACGCCATACACCGGAGTTGTCAGTGACCAGGCGCATATTGAATATGATGTTCTTGAGGTTATGGGAACTGAATGCCAGTTCACCTCTGTTCTGCACAACTGGTACGCCAAAACTGTAGGTGAAACGAATTACTCGGCACATACAGGCCAAAGTCTCGTTGAAAAAGAAATGTGCAATGCTTACAGCGGTCACAATGCTTGGCTTGGTTCATCAAATGTAGACCACAGCACCGAAACCCATACTTACGGATTTGAATGGACACCGGAAAAGATTGTAATTTATTTTGATGGTGCTCAAATCGCTGAAATGAATATAGATCAGCCCATCGACACTCAGGAAGAGGTTGACAATAGCACTATAGAAAATGGTGGAATTGCTGGAATCTTTGAATCTGATAACAAGGCACTTCATGACCCTCAGCAGCTTCTTTTCAACAACCACTTCAGAACAGGAATTACAAGCAACACAGGTTTTAGCGAGTCAAATTATGTAATTAATTATGTCCGCGTATATCAAAACAAGGATATGAACGATAGCGGAGCTAATTACGGAGCAGAAGACGTTCTTTACTCTGGAATTTGGACAAATTAATATTATAAAAAAGCGTGCTTCGGCACGCTTTTTTTATTTGCTTTTCAATAATATTTCTTGATATTAGAGCAAAATATTGGTATAATAACATAAAATGGGATGGAAGGTATTTCATGCTAAGAAGCAATAGTAAATTAATAGATAGTTTTGTTATTGGCGCCGCACTTTTTGCAATGTTTTTCGGTGCGGGCAATATGATTTTTCCACCTTACCTCGGCTTTAAAGCGGGAAACGAGTGGGTGTCTGGTTTTCTTTCATATTATATCGCAGATATCGGTCTTGCCCTTTTGGCAATTCTTGCTCAGACAAAAACAGGAGGCTATGAAAAACTACTCTCACCCTTCGGGAATTATTCTGCCAAAGTATTAATGTTTATTATGGTTCTTTGCATAGGACCTCTCATAAGTATTCCGCGAACTGCCGCAACTACATTTGAGCTATCAATTCTCCCAAGCTTACCTAAAATGAACATGGCAGTTTTTTATGCTTTATTCTTTCTGGTTACCGCACTTTTTTGCATTAAAAAATCCGCCGTGGTCGACCTTATTGGTAAAATTCTAACCCCTGTTCTTTTTATAGGACTTGTCGCACTTATAATTAAGGGCATCATAACCCCGCTTGGTGATATAACTATCCCCTCAAGAAGCGAAAGTATAATCGCAGAGGGTATTGAGGCTGGATATCAGTCAATGGATGTTCTTGCTGCGGTTATATTCGGAGTTCTTATATTAAACTCTGCCAAGGAAAAAGGCTATACCACCGAAAAAGCATCTGCCAAAATTGCGGTAGGCGCAGGTGTGGTCGCCTCGTTTGGACTTTTAATTATCTATCTGGGACTAAGTCTCCTGGGTGCGACCGCTTGCACACTTTATAATATGCACATAAGCCGAACTGAGCTTTTAACCTCTATAGTCGCCGCCCTTTTTTCTGGCAAATTTGGAACGGTGTTTTTCGGGGTTATTGCAGGACTTGCTTGTCTATCTACCGCTATAGCGTTAACCTGTGCGGCGGCAGAATATTTTGAAAAGATTTCGGGTGGGCGGTTTAAATACAAAGCTCTCGTTATCATAATATGTACCTTTGGTGCTGTTGCGGCTCTCTTGGGTGTTGACGGGCTTGTGAGTTTTGCTTCACCGCTTTTATCGGTCGTTTATCCGCCGATTTTGGTTTTAATCCTTTACGCGTTCGTTGCAAAAAGAGCCGACCGTATAGTATGCCGTTTCAGCGCATATACTGCTTTGATTTTTGGGGCATTACAGGTAGCCGCTTCATTTGGATTGCCAATTTCAATAATAAGAAATCTGCCCCTATACAATTTAGGCCTTGGTTGGATACTGCCAACGGCTATTATGGCTTTAATAGGATTTGTTATTTCTAAATTTATAAACAAAAAACCTGTTTAATATAATATATACGAGGTGTTTGACAGTGGCAAAAATGATGATTGATAAAATTATTGAGGCAGAAGATAAAGCAAATAAAATTGTTTCTGATGCTGAAAAAGAGGCCAAACAGATTTTAAGCGATGCTGATGCGAAAGCAGAGGCTCTTTCTGCTTCGGTTAAATCTACTGCAGACACTGATGCACAAAAGATAATAAACGATGCCAAAGAAGAGGCTGACAGAATAAAGACTACTGCAGAGCGCAAGGCGTGGGCAGAGGGAGAAAAGCTTTCTGCTATTGCAGACAGGTCGCGTGAGGCGGCTGTCAAAACAGCAGTAGAAATTATTTTAGGATAAAATTAGTTTAATCGAAGGGTGGTGACGGTTTGGCAAGGCTTGATATGGAGCTCGTTCGAATTTTCGCCTTAAAAAGCGAAAAAGACGGAATACTTAAAACGCTTCAGGGAATGGCGGCTTTTGATGTTTCGGCTGCCGACAATTCAAAGCATAACGGCTTCTGGCGTGAAAAATACGCCGCGTCAGTCGAGGAGAATAGAAAGAACGCTCTACTTGCCTCAAACGCGCTTGATATCATAAACCGCGTTTACCCGGAAAAAAAGAGTTTGCTTGCATCCTTCTCGGGCAGACGGCAGATTTCGGCAGATGAATTTTTTGCCGTTTCAAAAAAGGCAGAGGAAAATCTAGAAATTTGCCATCAGGTGTTAGAGCTTGAAAGAAAAATTGCCGAAATAAAGGCAGAAAAGGTGCGTCTTAATACATCTATCGAGCAGCTTTCGCCTTGGGAAAACACCGATGTTCCTATGTCGATAACTCAAACCGAAAAAACCGCAGTTTTCTTCGGTAGCATAATGGGAACCCTTACACTTGAAACCCTTTGTGAAAAAATCGCTCAGGTTAACCCAGAAATCCAAATATATTCAGAAATTCAGGGTTATGCCGCAGGGCGAACGCTTATTTGCGCCATTTGTAGAAAGGCCGACAGTCAAAAGGCGCTCGAAACTCTTCGTATGTTGGATTTTGCACTTGAGACACAGTCATCTGAGGATATACCAAGCGTTAAAATTAAAGAACTAAGGCAGCAACTCGTAGAGCTTGATAACGAAATCAGCAACTCGGTCTCGAAAATTACCGAGTTATCTAAGCACCGAAGCCAAATCGAAATCACGGCAGACTGGTATCTCTCGGCAGCCGAGCTTTATGAAACAAAGCAGTCAATTGATAACTCAAAGCACACGGTACTAATAACGGGGTATGTCACAAGCTGTGACCTACCGCTAGTTCGCGAGAAGCTCGAAAAAGAATTTACCGTTCATATCGAGAACGAGGCTGCAAACCCCGACGAAGCTCCGGTACGGCTTAAAAACAACAAGTTTTCCGAGCCAGCAGAGTCCATCACCTCGATGTATGCGCTGCCCTCGGCGGCAGATATTGACCCAACCCCTGTGACCTCATTCTTCTACTATCTTTTCTTTGGAATGATGCTCTCAGATGCAGGTTATGGAATATTGATGTGGATAGCAACCTGGGCGGTCAACAAGTTTTTAAATCCCGAAGACAGTATGCGCAAGAATATGAAGCTGTTTATGTATTGCGGAATATCCACAACTTTTTGGGGCTTTTTCTTTGGAAGTTTCTTCGGAATTGACATTATAAGTATTATATATAGGGCAATTACGGGAAGCGGTCTTCCGTTTAAATACCCCTTTATAAATCCGCTTGAAGGCGATGCCATGGCAATGCTTATTTTAAGCGTAGGACTTGGACTTGTGCAAATTATCGCGGGACTGTGTGTGAAGTTTTATATCACGGCAAAGGCTGACGGCGTATTGGATGCCGTTCTTGATACGGGACTTTGGATTATGACGCTTCTTGGCTTTGCGGTAATGGGTGTTGGACTACTCGGCTTTAAAACCCTTCAAACTGTAGGTCTTGCTATTGCAGGCGCCTGCCTTTTAGGAATTGCGGTGACGGGTGGAAGAAAGAAAAAAGGAGCCATGAAGTTCCTTGGCGGATTAGCCTCGCTTTACGATATCACAGGATATGTGAGCGACCTGCTTTCTTTCTCGCGACTAATGGCACTAGGACTTACCACTGCCGCAATGAGCATGGTTTTCAATAAGCTCGGTCTTATGGTAAGTGGCGGTATAGTCGGTAAAGTGTTTATGGTGGCAATTCTGATTGTTGGCCACGCGGTTAATTTTGGTCTTAATGCGCTGGGCGCATATGTTCATACACTAAGACTTCAATATGTAGAGCTTTTTTCTAAGTTCTACGATGGCGGAGGTCGTCCGTTTAAG
>JAGBUC010000070.1 GCA_017630985.1 Clostridia bacterium | reverse complement strand
GTGTTTATGGTGGCAATTCTGATTGTTGGCCACGCGGTTAATTTTGGTCTTAATGCGCTGGGCGCATATGTTCATACACTAAGACTTCAATATGTAGAGCTTTTTTCTAAGTTCTACGATGGCGGAGGTCGTCCGTTTAAGCCCTTCGCCTTTAAAGGCAAATATATACGAATCAAGGAGGAAAAATAATTATGTTAGGAATAGTTTTGGCACTCGCAGGTGCAGCATTTGCAACCATTTTTGCAGGTATAGGTTCGGTTAAGGGCGTTGGAATGTCAACCGAGGCAGGTATGGGTGTTCTTGCGGAAGATTCTTCGATGTTTGGTAAGCTTCTCGTATTAGAGCTTCTCCCGGGTACACAGGGCCTTTACGGATTTATTGTTTCGGTTATCATTATGCTTAACATCGGCGTACTCGGCGGCGGACTTCAGACCGATATGTCAATCTGGACAGGACTTCTTTATCTTGTTGCTTCTTTGCCTATAGGAGTTGGCGGTCTCATTTCCGGTATTGCTCAGGGTCGTGCTGCAACAGCAGGTATAGGTCTTATTGCTAAAAAGGCAGAGGACTTCTCTAAGGCAATGGTTTCAACAACCCTCGTTGAGATTTACGCTCTGCTTGCATTCCTCGTATCCCTTCTTTCTGTTTTAGCTCTTGGATAAGGAGACTAAAATATGAGTGCAGAGGAAAAAATCCTTGAAGGAATTATAAGTGACGCTGTGGCTCAGGGCGATGAAATTATTGCCCGCGCTAAAGCCCAGTCCGAGCTTGTTTTAACTAAAGCTAAGGACGAGACAAAGGCATATTCGGCTGAGGTTGTGTCGTCGGCGCTTATAAAAGCAAAAACGATAAAAGACAATGCCGAGTCGGCTGCGGCTCTCGTAGTGCGCGATGGAAAACTCGCCAAAAAGCGTGAAGAAATACTAAAAACGGTTGAACTTGCAAAAAAGCATATTGCTTCACTTGATGATGAGGTATATTTTAAAAAGCTTGTAAGCATTGTAAAAGGATATGCAAAGAGTGAAGAGGGTGTCTTGCTTTTGGGCGGGGTAGACCTTAAAAGAAACACCGCTTTGTTAGAAACTGCATTAAAAAAAGCAAATATCAATGTGAAAATATCAGACAAACGGGCCGATATTTCAGGCGGCTTCATACTTAAATACGGAAGCATTGAATATAATCTTTCGGTTGATGCAATAATCGATGAAAAGAAAGAACTTCTTGAGGACAAAATTAACACAATTCTGTTTTCTCAAAAATAGTTAAAGGAGGATGAAGGTATGGCGGAAAAATCATATGCCTTTGCGGTTGGTAATATACGCGCAAGGGAAAACCGTCTTCTGAAGCAAACTGATATAGAGCAACTTCTTTCCTTTAACAACGCGTATGAATGTGCGGTATTTTTAAAAGACAAAGGTTATGGAGAAAACAATACCGACAATTCTGTTTCGTCCTTGCTTTCGTCTGAGGAGAAAAAGCTGTGGAGCTATATAAAAGATTTGGCTCCCGATTTTTCGGTGTTTGATGCATTTGTTGTCGTAAACGATTTTCACAATCTTAAAGCGGTAATTAAAGGAACGGCAACAGGAAAACCCTTTGAGCATCTTTTAATATCGCCATCGCTTATTGACCACGCAGATATCATAAATGCAGTTACTCAAAAAAACTTTTCTCTGTTGCCGGAATTCTTGCAAGATGCCGCACAAAAGTCTTGGGAAATTCTTATAAAAACGCGCGATTCACAAGCAAGCGACGCCGTTCTGGATGCTACTTGCCTTGAAGTGAGATACAAGGCGGCTAAGGAAATAAAAATCCCTATGCTTAAGGAAATGGTTAACGCTTCGGTTTTCTTTGATAACATAAAGGTTGCTTTAAGGTGCGCCTCGGCAAAGAAAAGTCGCGACTTTATACAAAACAGCCTAATTGACACAGATGTATTAAATAAGGCAGATTTGGTTTCCGCTGCTTTGCAGGGAACCGATGCGGTGCTTGAACTGTTGGAAAAAGTATCGGTATATTCGGGTGTTCAGGTGGCAGAGGCGTTCAAGACCTCACCTAGTCAGTTTGAAAAATTTGTAGACAACTATATGATGAGGGTTGCTATAAAGGGTAAATATATCCCTGTCGGTGCCGAACCGCTAATTGCATATCTACAAGCCAAACTTGCAGAGCTTAAAACGGTGCGAATTGCGGTAAATGCAGTTTCATCTTCTGCCGACAGAAACACAGTTAGAGAAATGCTGAGGGAACTTTATGGTTAAGATTGCAGTTTTCGGCGACTATGAAAGTATAAAGGGCTATTCTTCAATAGGGCTTAATATTTTTCCGTGCGAAAAAAGCGAAGAAGCAGAAACCCTCTTCAAATCGCTTCTAACGGGAGAGTACGGCATTGTTTATATAACCGAAGAATATGCCTCATTATTTGCCGAAGAAATCGAAAAGTATGACGACAAGCTTCTTCCGGCTATAATTCCGATACCGGCTCTTAAAAACAACAACGGTTTTGGAATTAACCGACTTAAAGCCTCGGTTGAAAAGGCGGTCGGCTCGGATATTATATTCAACAAATAAAATCCTTAAAGTTAAAAGGAGCTTAAAATATGGCTAACGGAGTTATAACCAAGGTTGCAGGACCGCTTGTAATCGCTGAGGGTATGCGCGATGCGAATATGTTTGACGTTGTCCGAGTTAGCGACCAAAATCTTATAGGCGAAATTATCGAGATGCACGAGGATAGGGCATCAATTCAGGTTTATGAAGAAACCTCAGGTCTTGGCCCAGGTGAAAAGGTGGTCTCGACGGGCAGGCCTCTTTCGGTTGAATTAGGACCGGGACTTATCGGCTCTATTTTCGACGGAATTCAGCGTCCTCTTGCAAAAATTATGGAGGTCAGCGGAACAAACCTTCAAAGAGGCGTCGAGGTAAAGTCACTAGATAGAGATAAAAAATGGGCGTTCACTCCCTTAAAACAAATAGGTGATGAGGTCGTTTCGGGAGATGTTCTCGGAACGGTTCAGGAAACTGTTGTAGTTTCACATAAAATAATGGTTCCCGATAAAATATCAGGAAAAATTGTTGACATTAAGAAAGATTTCTTCTCGGTTGAGGACGTAATTGCAAAGGTCGAAACCGAAAAGGGAATTGTTGAAATAACAATGATGCAAAACTGGCCGGTCCGTGTCGGACGTCCATATAAGCGTAAGCTTTCTCCTGATATTCCGCTTGTAACGGGTCAGCGCGTAATTGATACATTGTTCCCGATTGCAAAGGGCGGTGTTGCGGCTGTTCCGGGCCCCTTCGGTTCAGGAAAAACGGTTGTTCAGCATCAGCTTGCGAAATGGGCTGCTGCCGACATCATCGTTTATATCGGCTGCGGCGAGCGCGGAAACGAAATGACCGACGTTCTAAACGAGTTCCCTGAGCTTAAAGACCCAAGAACAGGCGCATCTCTTATGGAACGAACTGTTCTTATTGCAAATACTTCGGATATGCCTGTTGCCGCCCGCGAAGCGTCAATCTACACGGGCATAACGATTGCAGAATATTTCAGAGATATGGGATATACCGTTGCTCTTATGGCAGACTCTACTTCCCGTTGGGCAGAGGCTCTTCGAGAAATGTCGGGTCGTCTTGAAGAAATGCCGGGTGAAGAGGGTTATCCTGCATATCTGGGCTCCCGTCTCGCACAATTTTATGAGCGCGCAGGACGTGTTATCGTAAACGGCAGCGAAGAAACAGAGGGCGCCCTTTCGGTTATCGGCGCAGTATCGCCACCAGGTGGTGACATATCAGAGCCGGTCGCTCAGGCAACCCTCCGCATCGTAAAGGTTTTCTGGGGACTTGATTCTTCACTTGCATACAAGCGTCACTTCCCGGCTATAAACTGGCTAACAAGCTATTCTCTTTACGCCGATTCTCTTGAGAATTGGTTTAAGCAAGAGGTTAATTCCGAATGGAACACCTTAAGAGGACGATTAATGGCACTTCTGCAGGAGGAGGCAGAGCTTGAAGAAATTGTAAAGCTTGTCGGCATGGATGCACTCTCTGCACCCGACCGCCTGAAGCTTGAAGCGGCTCGCTCAATCCGTGAAGATTATCTGCATCAAAATGCCTTCCACGAAACCGACACCTATACATCACTTTCAAAGCAGTATTATATGATGTCGGCAATAATTAAGTTTTACGATAAATCGGTTGCAGCACTAAATGAAGGCGCCGACATAGAGGCTATTGTTTCTCTTGCTGCAAGGGAAAGAATAGGACGAATAAAATACACTGCCGAAGAAAATATCGAGCAGGAATATAAGGCAACAATGGCTCAGCTAGAAAACGAGCTTGAGGAAGCCTTAAAAAATAAAGATAATTAAGGGGGTGTCGATATGGCTAAAGAGTATAGAACCATACGCGAGGTTGCAGGACCTCTTATGATGGTAAGCGATGTTGAAAATGTTAAATATGACGAGCTTGGCGAAATCGAACTCCCCTCTGGCGAAACAAGACGTTGCAAGGTGCTTGAGGTAAACGGCACAAATGCGCTTGTTCAGCTTTTTGAAAGCAGCGCGGGAATCAACCTTAAGGATTCTAAGGTGCGTTTCCTCGGTCGTTCTATGGAACTTGCGGTTTCTCCCGATATGCTCTCCCGCGTTTTTGACGGGCTTGGCCGTCCTATAGATAACGGACCCGAGCTTCTTCCCGAAAAAAGAATGGACGTTAACGGAAAACCGATGAACCCCGCCGCAAGAAACTATCCTCAGGAATTTATCCAAACGGGAATTTCTGCAATCGACGGACTTAACACCTTGGTGCGCGGACAAAAGCTTCCGATATTTTCTGCTTCCGGACTTCCGCACTCCAATCTTGCTGCACAAATTGCGCGTCAGGCTGCTGTCAGAGGTGACAATGAGCAGTTTGCAGTTGTCTTTGCCGCAATGGGAATAACTTTTGAGGAGTCAAACTATTTTATAAACTCATTTAAGGAAACGGGTGCTATCGACCGTACCGTAATGTTTATAAATCTTGCTAACGACCCTGCTATCGAGCGTATTGCGACACCTAAAATGGCTCTCACCTGCGCGGAATATCTTGCCTTCGACCTAGGAATGCAGGTGCTCGTTATTATGACCGATATCACCAACTATGCCGATGCTCTGCGTGAGGTTTCTGCCGCAAGAAAAGAGGTGCCCGGCCGCCGTGGATATCCGGGATATATGTATACCGACCTTGCAACCCTTTATGAGCGCGCAGGTCGGCTTAAGGGTAAGGATGGCTCTATAACGCTAATCCCGATTCTCACAATGCCTGAGGATGACAAAACCCACCCAATCCCCGACCTTACAGGATATATCACAGAGGGTCAGATAATTCTCTCGCGTGAGCTATACCGTAAGGGAGTAACCCCGCCAATAGATGTTCTTCCATCTCTTTCCCGTCTTAAGGATAAGGGAATAGGCAAGGGTAGAACAAGGGAAGACCACGCATCTACAATGAACCAGCTTTTTGCAGCCTACGCCAGAGGAAAGGATGCAAAGGAGCTTATGGTAATTCTCGGCGAAGCGGCATTAACCGCTACCGATAAGCTTTATGCCGAGTTTGCCGACAGATTTGAAAAAGAATACGTTTCTCAAGGATATACCTCTAATCGAACGATAGAGGAAACTCTCGACCTGGGCTGGAAGCTTTTAAGAATTCTGCCTAGAAGTGAGCTTAAACGAATAAGCGACGAAATGCTCGACCGCTATTATTAATTTTTCTGAAAGGACTGAAGGGCTTGGCTGTTCTGAATGTAAATCCAACCAGAATGGAGCTTACGCGACTTAAAAAGCAGCTTACAACCGCCGTAAGAGGCCACAAACTGCTTAAGGATAAGCGTGATGAGCTTATGCGCCGCTATCTCGATTTAATACGTGAAAACAGAACGCTTCGCGAAGAGGTTGAAAAGGGAATAGCCGAAGCCAACGGTCATTTTTCCGCCGCATCAGCAGTAATGTCTAAAGAAAGCCTTGATGTTGCGCTGCTTTATCCTAAGCAGGAGGCGTATCTTGACTATTCTGTACAAAACGTTATGAGCGTTGAGATACCTGTCTTTGACGTAACAATGAGAACAGCAGACGCCTCCGACATATATTCTTACGGATTTGCGTCAACCTCTTTCGAACTCGACGGAGCAGTAAGCGAAATGTCTGCGCTTTTGCCCAAACTTTTAAAGCTTGCAGAAATAGAAAAATCAACACAGCGTATGGCGGTAGAAATTGAGAAAACCAGACGACGCGTTAATGCGCTCGAACATGTTATGATACCTCGATATCGTGATACCATACGTATGATTACGATGAAGCTTGAGGAGAACGACCGTTCCGGCAGAGCGCGGCTTATGAAGGTTAAGGATATGATGATAAAACAGAATATCGAAAACCATAAAAACAATCCCGAAACAATATAGGAGAAATACAATGAGCGAAAAAATGTGGGCAGGACGCTTTAAAAAGCAGCTTGATAATGAAGTTAATGATTTTAATTCATCAATAAGGGTCGATTGTCGGATGTATAGGGCTGATATAGGCGGCTCTATTGCCCATGCTTCAATGCTTGCAAAGCAAGGAATTATCGGGACGGACGATGCTGAAAGAATAATAAACGGTTTGGAAGAAATCCTCCGCGACCTTGAATCCTCAAAGCTTCAGTTCGATATGACTGCCGAGGATATACATATGTTTGTTGAGGCAGAGCTCACCAAAAGAATAGGTGACACCGGCAAAAAGCTTCACACTGCACGAAGCCGTAATGACCAGGTTGCGTTGGATATAAGGCTCTATCTGCGTGAGCAATCGGATGAAATAATTGATATGCTCGGCGACTTGGTAAAAGTAATAACCGATAAGGCAGAGCAGTATAAAGCAACCGTTATGCCGGGATATACCCATCTTCAAAGGGCGCAACCTATAACCTTCGGTCATCATCTTATGGCATATGCTCAGATGCTGCTTCGTGATATTTCCCGCATAAAAGACGCTCGCGACAGAATGAACTTCTCTCCGCTTGGCTCCTGTGCTCTTGCAGGAACGACCTATCCCACCGACAGAATTGCTGTCGCAAAAGCCCTTAATATGAACGGAATTTGTGAAAACAGCCTCGACGGTGTGTCTGACCGAGATTTTGCTGTAGAACTTGCAAATGCCTTAGCCCTTGTAATGACACATTTATCGCGTTTTTCGGAAGAAATAATTCTGTGGTCGAGTTGGGAATTCAAGTTTATCGAGCTCGATGATGCATATTCTACAGGCTCGTCGATAATGCCCCAAAAGAAAAATCCCGATATTGCCGAGCTTGTGCGCGGAAAATCGGGTAGAGTCTACGGAAATCTTATCGCTCTTCTAACTATGCTCAAAGGTTTGCCCTTGGCATACAATAAAGATATGCAAGAGGATAAAGAGTCTATATTCGACAGCGTAGATACGGTTAAACAATGCGTTGCTATTTTTACACCAATGCTAAAGACCATGACCGTAATCGAGAAAAATATGCTCGAAGCGGCAGCAAAGGGCTTTATCAATGCTACCGATGTTGCTGATTATCTAACAAAAAAGGGAACACCTTTCAGAACGGCATACAAAATTTCAGGAACACTTGTAGCATATTGTATCGATAAAGGTACCGTGCTCGAAAAGCTTACACTAGATGAATATAAAAGCTTTTCCGAAGTTTTCGATAACGACATATATGATGCAATAAATCTAGAAAACTGCACCTTCCGCCGAAACAGCGAGGGCGGAACAGCGATAGAATCGGTTGAAAAACAAATCAAATCGGTACGAGACAAGCTATAAACCAGTAAAGAACCCCGCAGACAAACGTCTGCGGGGTTCTTTTTATGATTGCATAGTTTTGTAAGTGTAGAACTCACCCTTTTTCTTCATAAGTTCCTTATAGGTTCCGAATTCTACGCATTTGCCATCACGCATAACGGCAATCTTGTCAGCATTTCGTATGGTGGAAAGCCTGTGAGCAACAATAAATGTGGTTTTGTTCTTTGTAAGATTGTTTATAGCATTCTGTATTTCTGCCTCGGAAATAGTGTCAAGAGCGCTTGTCGCCTCGTCAAAAATTATAACATCAGGATTTCTGATAATTGCTCTCGCAATAGAAATCCTTTGCCGCTGTCCGCCCGAAAGCTTGTCGCCGTGCTCACCAATAGAGGTGTCAAGGCCCTTTGGAAGCATATCAACTACGCTTTTAAGATTGGCAGCTTCAACTGCCTTCATAATTTCTTTTTCGCTAAAATCTGTTTTACCATAGGTGATATTATCTCTGATGGAGCCGCTAAAAAGAATGGTGTTTTGTGGAACAACGGCAATATGCTGACGATAGGATTGAAGGTCAAGGGTAGACGAATCCTTTCCGTCAATATATAATGCGCCTTCTGTGGCTTTAAAAAAACCTATTGCCATATTAACTATGGTCGTCTTGCCGGAGCCTGATTCTCCAACAAGAGCAATCGTTTCTCCTTGATTAATCTTAAGATTAAGACCTTTAAGTACCATGCGCTCATCGTCGGCATAATGGAAATATACATCCTTGAATTCATACTCTCCCCGAAGCTTATCAACCTTTTCTTTTCCTCTATAATCCTCAATATCATACGAGGAAAGAATTTCACCAATAGAATGTATACTTTCAGTACCTTTGGTAATAATTGGTAGGAGAGCAACTATTCCTGAAATCTTCATAACAAGTGAGGAAAAGTAGGTCTGATAAAGAGAAATGTCACCGACACCTATTTCTCCGTGAATTGCAAGCATTACCGAACAGGCAAGACAAATAATTTGAAAAATATGAAAAGCAACCCAGGTAACTGCACCAAACAAGGATTGGATAAGGTCTAACTTATACCCGCGTTTAGCAACAGATGTAACCTGCTCAGTCATTCTGTTAATTTCATTATTCTCCAAAGCGTGTGCACGGGTAATTGGCACAAGCTCAATCATATCCATTACCTGAGAAGAAGTTGATTCAATCTCCTTCCTAAAAAGATGATTTTCACGGCGCATAGAATTTCTGAAAAATAATCTTATTATAACAGCTATAGGAATGGTTACAAGGAAGATGAAAAAGACAATAATACTTTTAGAAACAACCACTGCAATAGTAACCGACATGCTAAGAAGGATATCAAGTATAGTGTTAAATATTTGAGAGGATAAAGCCTCAACTGCTTCAACATCCCGCATAACCTTTGATTGTATGCGACCCGATTGCATGTCCTTGTGAAATGAAATTGAAAGCTGTTGAAGTTTTCTTATCATTGCACCGCGAAGTCCTGCTTCAACATTTCGTCTTGCTATGCTAAAATATTTAACATGGAGTATATTAAAAGGAATATTAAGGATTAAAACACCAACGGCAATAATTATATTAAATATTACAAGATTTGTAGTATTCGGCGGTTGTTCAACCGCAATATTAATTAAATTTGCAGTGATTATCGGTAAAATCCAGGTTGGTGAAACTTTTATAGCATAAAACACAGCAGAAAGAAGAAGCTTCCATATATGAGCTTTGTATAGTTGAGCTAAAATTCTAAAAGCTCCGCCTTTTTTCTCTGTATATGTTTTAATAAACTCTTTTTCCTCTTTTGCAATTTTGGAATCGCTGAAATAGGAATAACTTTCACGCTTTGAATTTTCTTTAAAAATAAAACTCACCACCCAATCTAAAAAGCTTTCACCTATATTATAATGGCAGATAAAGAAAATGCAATATATTTATTACCATTTTAAAAAGTTTTTTATTAATAAAATATGAATTGACTTTAAAGAAAATTAAGGTTATAATATAATTTAGAATTTCTACTATATTGTGGATTTGTTCTTTATTTAAACCTCGGGCATACTAATTGTGCGACGCGCAAAATATTTAATTAGGGAAGTGCCGATTTGGATAAATTTATTGTAAACGGAGGAAAAAGGCTTTGCGGAACTATTTCCGTAAGTGGAGCAAAAAACGCTGCAGTTGCAATACTGCCGGCTGTTTTGTTGGCCGAATCTCCGTGTATAATTGAAAATGTTCCTAATATCTCGGATGTAACTGCAATTTTCCGTGCCCTTGAAGCTTTGGGCGCGTCGGTTAAGCGTATAGATTTAAATACGTATGAAATCGACCCATCGTGCGTAAACTCGTTCATAGTTAGCAAAGAAATGGCTCAGGGTATGCGTGCATCAAGTTATTTCCTCGGCGCGCTTCTTGGACGAATGAGAAAGGCGAAGGTTGCGCCACCCGGCGGTTGCGATATCGGACTTCGCCCCATCGACCAGCATATAAAAGGTTTCGAGGCTTTAGGCGCCAAGGTGACAATTGATTCTGGTATGGTGGTCGCAAAATCAGAAAGGCTTGGCGGTTGCTCGGTCTATCTTGATGTGGTTTCTGTCGGTGCTACTATTAACATAATGCTTGCTGCGGCACGCGCTCGCGGAATGACCGTTATCGAAAATGCTGCGCGTGAGCCACATATTGTCGACCTGGCAAATTTCTTAAACTCAATGGGAGCCGATATAATGGGTGCAGGTACGGGCGTTATAAAAATTCGCGGAGTCGAGCACCTTCACGGCACTAACTACAGTATAATCCCCGATCAGATTGAGGCGGGAACATATATGGTTGCCGCCGCGGCTACACGCGGAGATGTTGTTATTAACAATGTTATACCCAAGCACTTAGAGTCCATTATCGCCAAGCTCCGTGAGGTTGGCGCGACTGTCGAAGAGGGAGACGAGTATGTCCGCGTTTCTATGGACAAGCGTCCTGAAAAGTGCAATGTGAAAACAATGCCGCATCCTGGCTTTCCGACCGATATGCAGCCCCAGTTTGCAACCCTTCTTGCGGTTGCAAATGGCACAAGCATAGTGACAGAGGGCGTTTGGGACAGTCGCTTCCGTTATGCTGAACAACTGACCTTTATGGGTGCCGACATTCAGGTTGATGGCAAATCCGCTATAATAACGGGTGTTGACGGTCTTAAAGCAGCTCCTGTCAAGGCAAACGACCTTCGCGCAGGTGCTGCAATGATTATCGCAGGATTAATTGCAGAAGGCGAAACCGAGATTGCAGATATCGAATACATTGACCGCGGATACGAATTGGTGGTAGAAAAGCTTACTGCAGTCGGCGCAGATATAAAACGTGTGTCGGACACCAGCTTTGATTATGTCCTAAAGGCAAATTAATATACTTTCATAAGGGGAGGGGCTTGCTCCTCCCGTTTGTTATTTTTTTAATTCAAAAAGGTGGTGATACGAATGGCAAAAATTTTTCCAATGTTTTCGGGAAGCGAGGGGAACGCAACCTTTATAGGCACTGACGATTTTGCAGTACTTATTGATGTTGGTGTGTCCTATAAAAGAATATCTGAGGCCTTATATGCGAAAAATCTCTCTCCCGATAAAATAGACGCTATTCTCATCACTCATGAGCATACCGACCATATAAAAGGGCTTAAAACCTTTCTCAAGTATCATAAAGTCCCTGTTATAGCCTCAAGAGAAACAATATACGCTCTCGAGTATGCAAAAATAATAAACTTTGAAAGCCCCAGAATATACATAGATGAATGCAATGAATATATAATAGGCTCTGCGAAAATAAAACGGTTCCCAACAAGCCATGACTGTGTGGGCTCAAGCGGATATACCGTAACGCTGTCCGACGGGGTTAAGCTTGCTGTTTGCACCGACCTTGGAATTGTAACCGACGAGGTAAAGGAAGCTCTATGTGGAAGTAGAGTTGTTATGCTTGAGTCAAATCACGACCCTAGTATGCTCCGTCTCGGTCCTTACCCGCCGGAATTAAAAATACGAATATCCTCTGAAAAAGGTCATCTGCCTAATGCCGTTTGCGCTGAAACGATAGCCTATCTTTATGAAAACGGTTCTGACCGTTTTATACTTGCCCACCTTTCCGAAAAGAACAATACCCCGGAGAAAGCCTCTTCTGCTGTTCGTGCAGCACTTATTGACAAGGGCGCCACCGAAAACAGTGATTATATATTATATGTAGCCGAAAAGGAAGGCACAAGGGTGATAACTATATGATAAAAATAAAAATAATCGCGCTTGGTAGGCTAAAGGAAAAATATCTTCGCGAAGCCTGTGATGAATATATAAAAAGACTTGGAGGCTTTGCAAAAACCGAAATTATTGAATTAGAGCCGACGCGCCTTGGAGAAAATCCCTCACAGGCCGAAATAAACCACGCTCTGTTGTCAGAGGCGGAAACAATTAAAAAGAAAATCGGCGATGCGTCAACAATTATTGTTATGTGCATTGAGGGAAAAATGTATTCAAGCGAAGAGCTTCATAAAGAGCTTGATAAAAGAATAAACAGCGGTGACGGAAGCTTTGTATTTATAATAGGAAGTTCCTACGGTCTGCATCCCGAAATAAAGGCTCTTGCCGACATAAAACTCTCTTTTTCGCCTATGACATTTCCCCATCAGCTTTTTCGTGTAATGCTTCTCGAACAGGTCTACAGAAGCTTCAAAATTGGCGAGGGTGCAAAATATCATAAATAAATGAAAAAAATGCTTGACCGCAGAGGCAGGGTGTGTTATAATTACTCTACCTCTGTAGGTTCTTTTTTTTTGCGAAGAACTTTTTTCAAAGCGAAAGGCATTGTTTTTATGCTTTTCGTCCGAGGGAGGCTAATTTGATTTTTTCGGACAGGAACGAAAAAAACTCAAGAATATTTCCGTAAAACGGGAGGTGCCGTCATGAGAGTAAAAATCACACTTGCCTGCACAGAGTGCAAGCAGCGCAACTACAACACAATGAAAAACAAGAAGAACGATCCCGACAGACTTGAAATGAACAAGTACTGCAGATTCTGCAAGAAGCACACACTTCACAAGGAAACAAAATAAGGAGGAGTAATATGAAGGCAGTTAACAAGATAAGCCAAATTGCTGCTATTATTTTTTCAGCAGCAGCTCTGATTCTCTTCTTTTTACCTTTCGTGGATGTAACCGCTCAAACCGGAAACTATCAGTTTATCGGAAGTGAGCTTGCGTTCGGTAAAAACATCGAAGGGGTTGGAGAACTTTACAAATCCGCAAAAATCTGGTTTTGTTTCTTTTTAACCCTTGCAACCGTAATCTTCTCTGCATTAACCTTTAAGTTCAAGAAAATGAGATACTGGGCTCCTATTGTAGGCTTAGTAGACGCGGTGTTTATGCTGGTAATCTCTTTAAGCAGACCTGGCTTATATGTAGACACTCGTCCTCTTGTCCTCACAGCAGCAACCGAGTATACTGTTTTTGTAACCTTTACGGTTATTGCGCTTTTTGCTTCGGTTATTTTCGGCGCTTGTCATCTCTTTGTCGATGACAGAATTATGGTGCTCGAAAACAAGGGCAAGAAATCAATTCTTCAGCGTCTTGTGCATTTTGTTCGCGATTATAAAAGCGAAGTTAAAAAGATTGTTTGGCCCGGACTTCACGATGTTGTTAAAAACACACTCGTCGTTATCGTGGTCAGCGGTCTTGTCGGTGCATTTATCTGGCTGCTAGACTTCGGTCTTGCAAAGCTTCTTGAGCTTGTTATCTAAGATAACGGAGGTTTAAAAATGTCAGATAATAATCAAGCAAGATGGTATGTCGTTCACACCTATTCGGGTTACGAAAATAAAGTAGCGTCAGACCTTGAAATTATGGTTGAAAACCGTAAAATGCAAGATTTGATTATGGATATTAAAATCCCTACTGAAACCGTAACCGAAATAAAGGAAGATAAGGTTAAAGAGTACGAAAGAAAAATCTTCCCCGGATATGTTCTCATTAAAATGATTGTCACTGACGATTCCTGGTATGTCGTGCGCAACATTCGAGGTGTTACCGGATTTGTAGGACCGGGGTCAAAGCCGGTTCCGCTTACCGATGCTGAGGTAGAGGCACTTGGTGTTGAAAAGCACAGCATAGAGGTAGGTTATAAAATTGGTGACCTTGTCAATATTATTGACGGTCCCCTTAAAGATTTTCAGGGAACTGTTACGGCAGTCGACCTTGAAAACAAGAGCGTCAGCGTCAATATTTCAATGTTCGGAAGAGAAACCCCTGCCGAGCTTGAGCTTGACCAAATCGCCCTTGCAGACTAATTTATTAATACGCAGATTTTCTGCTTTCGGCGGCAATAAAAGTCGCCATTATCCCAGTTTTTCGGGAGTATTAAACCCGCGGCAGTTTGCCGCCGATGCGAAAGCATCACGGTGGGAGGAACGGGTATATGACCGTTCCGCCAAGTGTAAAACACTAGTTACCACGAATAATGGAGGTGCAAACAATGGCTCAGAAAATTATTGGCTACATTAAACTGCAGATTCCCGCTGGAAAAGCCACTCCGGCTCCACCGGTAGGTCCTGCGCTGGGACAACACGGCGTTAATATTATGGCGTTCACTAAAGAATTTAACGAGCGCACTAAGAATGACGCAGGTCTTATCATTCCGGTAGTTATTACCGTATATGCAGACCATTCGTTCAGCTTCATCACCAAGACCCCTCCCGCAGCTGTTCTTATTAAAAAGGCTTGCGGAATTGAGAGCGGTTCAGGTGTTCCGAACAAGAACAAAGTTGCAAAAATCACCAGCGAGCAGATTAAGAAAATCGCAGAGCAGAAAATGCCCGACCTTAATGCAGCAAGTGTTGAATCCGCTATGTCTATGATAGCAGGAACCGCTCGCAGCATGGGCATCGAAGTTGTCGATTAACAATCTCTCTCGTGGGAGGAAATTTCCGATTTAACCACTTATTGGGAGGTAAAACAATGAAACACGGTAAAAAGTATAACGAAAGCGCAAAGCTTATAGAAAAAGGTAAGCTTTACGAGCTCGGCGAGGCTTGCGAAGTAGCAGTTAAATCTGCAACCGCAAAATTCGACGAAACTGTAGAAATTCATGTTCGCTTGGGTGTTGACTCTCGTCACGCTGACCAGCAGGTACGCGGTGCAGTAGTTCTTCCCAACGGAACAGGTAAAACTGTCAGAACCCTCGTTCTTACAAAGGGCGACAAGGCTAAGGAAGCCGAGGCTGCAGGTTCAGACTTTGTAGGCGGCGAAGAGCTTATTGCTAAAATTCAAAATGAAAACTGGCTTGATTTCGATGTTGTTATTGCAACACCCGACATGATGGGCTTGGTTGGCCGTTTAGGTAAGGTTTTAGGTCCTCGTGGCCTTATGCCAACTCCTAAAGCAGGC
>JAGBUC010000069.1 GCA_017630985.1 Clostridia bacterium | reverse complement strand
GTATAAAAAACTTTTTTTAAATAGCGGTTCTTGGGGTGAAAACGGCAACAATCAAGAGGTCGGTTGTATTAACCTGCCTTTTATAAAACAGCATCAGCGTTATTTAAAGACTAAAAAGCTTTTGAAAAATTCAAAAGATAAAGATATTATTATTTACTCTGCATACGAACCGTTTCTTAAAGCAGCTTTTGAGCTTGATAAAAGCTATAATATAACGGTGGTTATTACCGACCTGCCTGAGTTTTACGATCTCGGTAAAACGTCAAAGCTTAAAAGTATTCTCAGAAAGATCAATAACAAAAGAATTGAAAAATATTTAACAAGGGTTGATAAGTTTGTTCTTTTGACCGAACAGATGGCGGAACCGCTTAAGGTGGGCAACCGTCCGTATACCGTCGTTGAGGGTATCGCAAACGGCGAACCGGGAATGGTGTCAAACGCGTCAAGTAAGTCCATTCTTTATACGGGCACTTTGCACCGACAATTTGGAATTTTGACCCTTTTAAAGGCCTTTTCGTTGGTTGACGATCCCGAAGCAGAGCTTTGGATATGCGGCGGCGGCGATTCCAAAGCAGAGGTTGAGGCGGCCGCAGAAAAGGACAGCCGTATTAAGTTTTACGGTTACGTTTCAAAGGATGCGGTGGCCAAACTTCAGCAAAAGGCCGCTGTTCTGATAAATCCGAGACCCGATGAAGGGGAGTATACTAAATACAGCTTCCCTTCCAAAACCATGGAGTATATGTTAAGCGGAAAGCCTGTACTTATGTATAAGCTTTCGGGTATCCCTGCCGAGTATGACCCTTATCTTCATTATATTGAGGGCAATTCAGCCGAGGATATGAAAAATGCTATTTGTAAATTATTTGAATCGGACGCTGCCTTACTTAAAACGCAGTCTCAAGCTGCGGCAAGGTTTGTTGCCGAGAATAAAAGTTCGGCCGTCCAGGCTAAAAGAATAATTGATTTTATTGAGTAGTTTCTATATAGAAAAGGTATTTTATGAACGAATATTATTCATCTCGCGATTGTGAGCCGCGCAAGATAAAAGCTTTCAGTTCTTCTGAAAAACTAGTGTTGATAATGCTCTTTTCGGCATTTCTTGACATTAACGGTTATGGAATTCATATAACCGTATTAGCCTTTGCTTTTTATGTTGTTCAAGGTGGCTTTTTGAGTTTTAAAGAGGGAATTATACCGGTGCTGTCGTTGTCTTTGAGCTTGTTGGCTTTTTGGGATAACGCGTTGCACGGTCCTTCTAATATTGTCAGATGGCTGGCACTTCCGCTTGTATATATTATCGGCTATGGGTTGGTCATACCGAAAGAAGAAGGATTTAACAGTATTGCTATTGCCGAAAAAAGAGCGAAAACGATTCTGTTGGTTATGTCATTGGGCTTCTTTGTGCACTTTGCTCTTAACTGGTTGATAAATATAAACAACCACGATTCAAACCGTAACACGATCGACATCTGGACCGGGGTTTCAAGAGCGGCAACGGGACAGGCGGTATTAGCCTGTATGATGATCGGCATATTCGTGGCTATGATATTTTCGACTACCGGCACCTTGAAAAAACTGTTGGCGATCGTAGGCTTGTGCATAACTGCAGTGTATAATTTTCAGTTGGGCACAAGAAGTATTTTTGTTATGATATTGGTGGCAGCATTTTGCGCGCTTGTATATATGTTTGGTAGCCGGCAAGGTGATGTTAAGAGGTTAAGAACCCTTATTTTTAGCGCTATATTGATATTTATTCTTGTGATTTTATATCAAAACGATGCCTGGGGTGTAAAAACCTCGTTTGAGGATTCGAATTTTTACAACAGATTCTTTTCCGGCAACGACAATGATATAACTGATGACAGCCGATTTGACATCACTTTGAAGTATATGTCGTATATGCCGAAATATCTTTTTGGCGGAAATAAGATCAGCAAAATTGTGGCCGCTTACCCACATAATGTGTTTTTGGATATTTATGACGTTGCAGGCTTGTTTGCTTTTATTTCGGTTGTGGTAATAGCAATTAATGCTTTGACAAAACTATTAAAGGTTTTAAAACTTAAAGAGATTCAGTATGAAACAAGACAGATGCTTTTATGTGTATATGTTTTGATGCTTTTACAGCTTTTTGCCGAACCGATATTTACCGGTGCACCGATACTTTTGGTTGCTTTTGTAATGCTTTACGGTACTGTTTCAAGGTTGAACGATAGTATTAAGTTTTTGTATTAAGGAGAATGGGTATGAAGGTGGCCTTTGTAACAAATTATTACAATCATCATCAGAAACCGTTTGCTGATGCGATGTATTTATTACTTGGAGAAGACTATTGTCTTATTGAAACCTCACGTATAAGTCAAGAAAGACTCAAACTGGGTTGGGGCGGCGATGAAAGACCGTCTTACGTTTTACAAAACTTTGGGTCGTCCGAAGCGTTTGAAAAATGTCAACAATTGATTAACGAAGCGGATGTAGTTATAATGGGAAGTGCGCCGAGGTCGCTTCTGAGCACGCGACTTAAAGCAGGAAAGTTTACGTTTTTTTATTCGGAACGTATATATAAGAATAAGCCGC
>JAGBUC010000068.1 GCA_017630985.1 Clostridia bacterium | reverse complement strand
TATTTAAACTTTCTGATGAGCTTGTGATGGGTGTTGAAATAGGAACAGACCTTTATTCTCCTGTCCCGCCAAGCTCATTTTATACCCTGTCGGGCGCAAATTTAATTATTAATCCTTTTGGAATGTGCGAGACGGTTTCTGCCAAGGATTATAGGAAGAGCCTGGTATACGGTCAGTCTGCAAAGGGTATTTGCGCATATGCTTTGTCATGCGCCGGTGTGCACGAATCTACCACCGATGCAGTATATTCGGGGGATTGTATTATTGCTGAAAATGGCGAGGTTATAAAGAGGGGAGAAAGATTTTTAAGAGAGGGCAGAATAGTTTCCTCTTGTATTGACGTTTCAAAGCTTTCGGCTCTACGTATTACTGACACGGTGTTTTGCGATACTGCTTCTTTATGTGAAAAAGAGTTTAAAATAATAGATGCAAAACTAGGTGAGTTTAACCTTAAACATTTTAATAGATTTATCGATGCGCATCCGTTTATACCGAGCGATAAATCGTTAAGACGGGAGCGCTGTGAAGAGATTTTTTCAATACAGTCTGCAGCCCTTGCCAAACGGCTTGAGCACACGGGACTTAAAAGATGTGTTATAGGAATTTCAGGCGGTCTTGACTCCACCTTGGCACTTTTGGTTGCGGTACGCGCTGCAAAGCTTTTAGGATTTACAAATGACAGCATTATAGGAATAACTATGCCAGGCTTTGGAACGACTGACAGGACCTACAGCAACGCGCTTGAACTTATGCGCTCACTTGGTGTTGAGATTCGTGAAATCAGCATAAAGGATGCTTGTATGACGCATTTTAACGACATAGGTCATGATGCTTCTGTGCATGATATTACCTATGAAAACACACAGGCAAGAGAGCGCACACAAATCCTTATGGATATTGCCAACAAGGAGGGCGGAATTCTTGTCGGAACGGGTGATTTAAGTGAGCTTGCAATGGGTTGGTGCACATTTGGCGGAGACCATATGAGCATGTATGGCGTTAATGCTTCGGTTCCTAAAACCCTTGTTAAGTATCTTGTTGGGTATGTTGCGGAGGATATGGGCGGAAAAACCGGAGAAATTTTAAAGGATATACTTGACACACCTGTTTCACCTGAGCTTCTGCCGCCTGACAAAGCGGGGAATATTGCACAAAAAACTGAAGACAATATAGGTCCTTATGAGCTTCACGATTTCTTCCTATATAATTTCTTCAGGTTTGGATTCCGTAAAGAAAAGCTTGATTTTTTGGCAAAACAAGCCTTTATGGGACAGTATGCTGATGATGTTATTGAAAAGTGGCTTAATGTATTTTTAAAGCGGTTTTTCATATCTCAGTTTAAGAGGTCTTGCTCGCCTGATGCGCCTAAGGTTGGCTCTGTGGCGCTGAGTCCCAGAGGAGATTTGCGGATGCCGTCGGATGCGGACTTTTCAGAGTGGGTTAAATAATATATAAATATATATAAAATATTTCTTGTTCTTATTGACAGAGATGTCTCGCTGTGGTATAATTACAAAAATAGTGTGAGAAAAAGAAGCATTATCTCGGCAAGAAATAGATTTTATATAAAATTTGCGCTTGCCGTTGGCAAGCGCTTTTTTTTAAGAAAGGAGACGGATTATGAAATACCTGCTTAAAGACGCCAGTGTTTATATTGAAGGTTGTTTCGAATCGGTCGACATTCTTATTGACGGCGGAAGTATTGTTAATATTTGCGAAAATATTATCGACCAAGACGCTATTGTTTTTTCTCTTAAAGGTCATATTGTTTTTCCCGGTTTCACAGATGTTCATGTTCATCTGCGTGAGCCGGGTTTTTCTTATAAAGAGACCATTGCAACCGGCACGCTGTCTGCGGCAAAGGGCGGTTATACAAGCGTATGTACAATGCCTAATCTGAAGCCCTGTCCCGATTCGGTAGAGCATCTTAAGTTGCAGCTTCAAATGATTGAGCAAGATGCAAAGGTTCATGTTTATCCTTTTGGCACAATAACGGTCGGCCAAAACGGCCAGGTTCTTTCGGATATGGACGGAATGGCTGACGATGTTGTCGGCTTTTCGGATGACGGCAGAGGGGTTCAAAGCGAGGGAATGATGCTTTCTGCAATGGAGAAAGCAAAGGAGCTTGGCAAAATAATATCTGCACACTGTGAGGATAATTCTCTGCTTTTGGGCGGATATATACACGACGGTGAATATGCAAGGCTTCACGGACATAAGGGTATCTGCAGCGAAAGCGAGTGGGGCCCTATAAAAAGAGATATTGAGCTTGTGAAAAAAAGCGGTTGTAAATATCACGTTTGTCACATTTCGACCAAAGAAAGCGTGGAACTTATAAGACAGGCTAAACGAGACGGTGTAGATATAACCTGTGAGACGGGTCCGCACTATCTTACGATGAACGATATGATGCTAAAGGAAGACGGCAGATTTAAAATGAATCCGCCCATTCGCAGCGAAGAGGACCGTCGGGCACTTATAGAGGGCATAAAGGACGGAACAATTGATGTTATAGCTACCGACCACGCGCCGCACTCGGCCGAAGAAAAATCAAGAGGTCTTGAAAAAAGTGCGATGGGTGTTGTGGGGCTTGAAACTGCTTTTGCAGTTTGTTATACAAAGCTTGTTAAAACGGGAATAATAACCCTTGAAAAGCTTATAGAACTGCTTAATGTGAACGCAAAAAAGCGGTTTTCTGTCGGAACTGAGATAAAGGTTGGCGAGCCAGCAGATATAACGGTTTTTGACTTAGATGAAAAGTTTACAGTTTCAAAAGATGATTTCTTATCAATGGGAAAGGCATCTCCGTTTGAGAGCGAGGAGCTTTACGGCAGATGTAAAATGACCTTTGTAAACGGAAATATAGTATATAGCGAAATATAACGGAGGAAGTAAAAATGGCAAAAAGAACAGACATCAAAAAGGTTTTAATTATTGGCTCGGGTCCAATTATCATCGGTCAGGCCGCAGAATTTGACTATGCCGGAACACAGGCCTGCTTAGCCCTTAAGGAAGAGGGATATCAGGTTGTTCTTGTTAACTCGAACCCAGCAACCATTATGACCGACACAACCATTGCCGACAAGGTTTATATGGAACCCCTGACCCTTGAATATGTTGCGAAAATTCTCCGTTACGAGCGTCCTGATGCAATAGTTCCCGGTATTGGAGGACAGACAGGACTTAATATTGCAATGCAGCTTGAAAAGAAGGGCGTTTTGAAGGAATGCGGAGTTGAGCTTCTTGGAACTTCAAGCGAGAGTATAGAGCGCGCTGAGGACCGAGAACTCTTTAAGGAACTTTGTCAGTCTATCGGAGAGCCGACAATTCCGTCTGAAATCACATATAGCTTGGATGAAGCGAAAATTGCGGCCGAGAGAATTGGTTATCCTGTAGTGCTCCGTCCTGCATTTACCTTAGGAGGTACGGGCGGCGGTTTTGCAAATAATGAAGAAGAGCTTATTGAAATCGGTCTTAATGCATTCAAGCTTTCTCCCGTTCATCAGGTTCTTATTGAGAAGAGCGTAAAGGGATATAAGGAAATTGAATTTGAGGTTATGCGCGACTCTAACGACCACGCTATAACCATCTGCGGAATGGAAAACATTGACCCCGTTGGAGTTCATACGGGCGACTCTATCGTTGTGGCACCGATTATGACATTAAATGACCACGACCTTAAGATGCTTAATGATTCGGCAATTAAGATTATTCGTGAGCTAAAAATCTGCGGTGGTTGTAACGTACAGTTTGCGCTAAACCCCGAAACCAGCGAATATTATTTAATTGAGGTTAACCCCCGTGTTTCCCGTTCGTCTGCTTTGGCTTCTAAGGCAAGCGGATATCCGATTGCGCGTGTTACGGCGAAAATTGCGCTTGGTATGGCACTTGAGGATATTAAAATTGCAAACACTACTGCTGCATTTGAGCCGAGACTCGATTATGTTATTGCAAAGCTTCCGCGTTTCCCATTCGATAAATTTACGACCGCTTCAAACAGCCTTGGCACTCAGATGAAGGCTACCGGTGAGGTTATGGGAATAGGCTCGACCTTAGAAGAAAGTCTTCTTAAGGGTATCCGTTCTCTTGAAATCGGTGTAAACCATCTTTATCATTCTAAGTTTGACAATATGTCTGATAATGAGCTTCGCGAATATATCAAGGAATTCAGAGATGATAATATATTTGCGATTGCCGAGCTTCTTTACAGAGGGGCAACGGTTGAAGAAATTCACGAAATTACAAAAATCACCTCATTCTTCCTTGAGGCTATTAAGCGCATAATTGATATGGAAGAGACCTTAAAGGCAAATCCGTTTGATTTAGACACGCTTAAAGAGGCTAAGAAGATGGGATTCTCGGATAAATATGTTGCGAGAATGTGGAAGTGCGATGAGCTTGATGTATTTGGCTATCGCAAGGAAAAAAATCTTTTCCCTGTCTTCCGTATGGTAGACACCTGCCACACAGGCGCATATATTCCGTATTTCTATTCTTCATATTCGGGCGAGAATACGTCTGTTCTTACCGACAAGAAGAAAATTGTGGTTCTCGGCGCAGGTCCTATCCGTATAGGTCAGGGCGTTGAATTTGACTATTCGACAGTACACGCTGTTACAACAATTAAAAATTCGGGATATGAAGCAATTATTATAAATAATAACCCCGAAACCGTTTCAACCGATTATACAACGGCTGACAAGCTTTATTTCGAGCCATTGACGCCTGAAGATGTTATGAACATCATTGAGTTTGAAAAGCCTGAGGGTGTTGTGGCTTCGCTTGGCGGTCAGACAGCAATTAACCTTGCTGAGCCTCTTATGAAGAGGGGTGTTAAGATTATCGGTACAGACTGCGATGCGATTGAGCGTGCTGAAAACCGCGATGCTTTCGAAAAGCTACTTACTGAGCTTGGAATTCCTCAGCCTAAGGGTAAGGCAGTAACCTCGATTGAAGCCGGTGTCAAAACCGCTTCGGAAATTGGATATCCTGTGCTTGTTCGCCCATCCTTTGTGCTTGGCGGACGCGCTATGCAGATTGTTGCAAATGAAGAACAACTTCGCCATTATCTGCAGACGGCTGTTGAGATTGACGAGGACAAGCCCGTTCTTGTTGATAAGTATATTCAGGGTAAAGAGGTTGAAATCGACGCTATTTGCGACGGTAAGAACGTATTTGTGCCCGGAATTATGGAGCTTATTGAGCGTACGGGAATACACTCGGGCGACTCGATTAGTGTATATCCCACCTTTAGCATTTCTAACAAGGTTAAGGGAACAATTCTTCAGTATGCTAAGAAGCTTGGCTTAGGAATTGGAATAGTTGGTCTTTACAATATTCAGTTTATTGTAGATGAAAACGACGATGTTTATATCATTGAGGTTAACCCGCGTTCTTCACGTACGGTGCCTTTCTTATCAAAGGCAACCGGCTATAGCCTTGCAGATATTGCGACAGAGGTAATTCTTGGTAAGAGCCTTAAGGAGCTTGGAATATTTGACCTTTATCCCGACGAGAAAAAGCGTTGGTATGTTAAGGTACCGGTCTTCTCTTTTAACAAGCTTCGCGGACTTGACGCTTATCTTTCTCCCGAAATGAAGTCTACAGGTGAAGCAATCGGTTACGACGATAAGCTTAACCGCGCTCTTTATAAGGCGCTTCAGGCTTCCGGTATGAAGCTTCAGAATTACGGTACGGTATTTGCTACCATTGCGGACAAGGATAAGGCAGAGGCTCTACCCTTAATACGACGTTTCTATAATCTTGGATTTAACATTGAGGCAACGGCCGGTACCGCAAAATTCCTTAAGGAAAACGGCATTCGTACCCATGTTCTTAAGAAGATTAACGAGGACAGCGAAGAGATTATTGATGCGCTTCGTCAGGGTCATATAGCCTATGTTATAAATACAAGAGATATTTCTTCAAAGCATCAGCTAAGTGACGGCACCGAAATTCGCCGTATTGCTACCGAGAACAATGTAACCCTCTTTACAGCACTTGATACTGTTAAGGTTTTACTTGATGTACTTGAGGAAACTACACTTACAATTTCTACAATAGACGCTTAAAGGTGTTAGAATGAAACAATTGATTTTTAAAGTTTTATCCAATGAGAATATTGCTGACAAGGTTTATAAAATGACCTTGTCGGGCGATATTTCAGACATTACTGCAACAGGACAGTTTGTTAATATTAAGCTTGACGGTATGTTCCTGCGACGTCCTATATCGGTTTGCGATTTTGAAAAGGGCGTTTTAACCATTATCTATAAGGTCGTGGGCAAGGGTACCGAATTCATGTCGGGTCTTAAAGCAGGATATGAGCTTGACATTTTAACTGGACTTGGAAACGGATATTATCTGGGTCTTGCGGGGGTCAAACCCCTTTTAATAGGCGGCGGCGTAGGCGTTCCGCCTTTATATGCCCTTGCAAAAAAGCTTATTGCTGACGGTAAAAAGGTTTCGGTAATACTTGGTTTTAATTCTAAGACCGATGTTTTTTACGAGGAAGAATTTAAGGCTCTTGGCTGTGATGTTTATGTTACAACAGCCGACGGCAGTTACGGACTTAAGGGTTTTGTTACCGATGCAATAGGCAAGGTAGGGGAATACACTTACTTTTACACCTGTGGTCCTGAGCCGATGCTTAAGGCGGTTTATAACGCAACTACTACAAGCGGTCAGTTCAGCTTTGAGGAGAGAATGGGCTGTGGCTTTGGAGCTTGTATGGGTTGCTCTTGCAAAACAAAGTATGGCAGTATGCGTATTTGTAAAGACGGTCCTGTGCTTGTTAAGGAGGGAATAGTATGGTAGATACAAAGGTAACGCTTAGCGGTATTGAGCTTGACAATCCTATTATTCCTGCTTCGGGCACATTTGGTTTCGGTTATGAGTTTGCCGAAATTTACGATATAAATATGCTTGGCACATTTTCCTTTAAGGGTACTACAAAAGAGGCTCGTTTTGGCAATCCGACGCCGAGAATTGCAGAATGTCCCTCAGGAATGATTAATGCCGTAGGACTTCAAAATCCCGGAATTGAAAATGTTATTGCAGAAGAACTTCCAGAGCTTAAAAAGTGTTTTCACAAGCCTGTTATGGCAAATATAAGCGGATTTTCTATTGATGAGTATGTTTATTGCTGTGAAAAGATAGATAAACAAGAGCAGGTTGGCTGGATTGAGGTTAATGTTAGCTGTCCGAATGTTCACGGAGGCGGAATGAGCTTTGGCGTGTGTCCGGAATCTGCCGCTGAGGTTACAAAGGCGGTAAAGGCTGTTACCACCAAGCCGATTTACATTAAGCTTTCTCCAAATGTTACCGATATCGCGTCTATTGCAAAGGCCTGTGAGGATGCAGGTGCCGATGGTATTAGTATGATAAACACGATGCTTGGAATGAGGATAAATCTTAATAACAAAAAACCTGTTATTGCTAACAAAATGGGAGGATATTCGGGCAGTGCGATATTACCCGTGGCGCTTCGCATGGTATATCAGGTTTATGAGGCGGTTAAGATACCGATTATTGGTATGGGTGGAATTTCTACCACTGAAGACGTGATTGAAATGATGCTTGCGGGAGCTACCGCAGTTCAGGTAGGCGCGGCAAATCTTATTGAGCCTTATGCTTGTAAGAACATTATTGAGGACCTACCGAGAGTTATGGAAAAATATAAAATTAGTTCACTTGAGAGTATTATAGGTGGGGCGCATTAATGGGTAAGGACGTAATTATTGCTTGTGATTTTGCGGGTAAAGACGAGTGTCTTGCTTTTCTTGATAAGTTTGAGGGGAAAAAGCCTTATGTTAAAATCGGCATGGAGCTTTTTTATGCCGCAGGTCCAGAGATTGTTAGAGAAATTAAGGCAAGAGGTCACAAAATTTTCTTGGATTTAAAGCTCCACGATATTCCAAACACTGTTAAAAAGTCTATGTCTGTTTTGTCCAGGTTGGATGTAGATATGACAAATCTCCATGCAGCAGGTACCATTTCTATGATGGAGGCTGCTCTTGAGGGGCTGACACGTGAAGACGGAACAAGACCTCTTTTAATTGCGGTAACTCAGCTTACCTCTACCGACCAGGAGCGTATGGAAAAAGACCTTTTGATTAAAGAGCCTATTGACAAGGTTGTTATGCACTATGCCTCAAACGCTGCTAAGGCAGGGCTTGACGGAGTTGTTTGTTCACCCTTGGAGGCAGGCAAGGTTCACGAAACTTGTGGCACTAATTTTTTGACAATTACTCCCGGTGTTCGTTTTGCTGACGGTGATATAGGTGACCAGAAGAGAGTTATGACTCCAAGTGAGGCAAAGAAAATCGGCAGTGATTATATAGTTGTTGGACGTCCTATTACTGCTGCAGCCGACCCAGTTGCAGCGTATGAGCGCTGTGTTGCAGAATTTGTTGACTAAGAGGTGCAATTATGGAAAGCTATAAAAGAGAATTTATTCAGTTTTTAGAGTCTGCAGGGGTTTTAAAGTTTGGTGATTTCACCGCTAAGTCGGGCAGAAAAATTCCGTACTTTATAAATGCAGGAGATATTAAAACAGGCGAGCAGATTTGCAAACTTGGCGAATTTTATGCAAAGGCATATTTCGAAAAGGTAGGCAATAAGAAGACCGTTCTTTACGGCCCTGCCTATAAGGGAATCCCGATAGCTGTATCGGTTGCAGTCGCACTTGCTAAAAACGGACTTGACGTTCCATTCTTCTTCAATCGTAAGGAAGAAAAGGACCACGGTGAAGGCGGAGTTTTCGTAGGCTATAAGCCACAGGAGAACGAAGAAATCGTTATTGTTGAGGATGTTATTACTGCAGGCACTGCAATCCGTGAGAGCATGGAAATTCTGTCTTCTCTAAAGGGTACAAAGGTAGCCGCAACCTTCGTTATGGTTGACCGCAAGGAAAAGGGTAAAACCGAAAAATCTGCAATGGCAGAGGTTGGCGAAGAGTTTGGATTCCCCGTATATTCGGTTGTTGATGTATACGATATTATTGAGTATCTTGAGGAAGACCAAGCTAACAGAGAAAACGTTGAGCGAATCAAGAAATATCTTGAGGTAAACGGAGCAAAAGCCTAAGCATATCTTATTTAGAAAGGATGCTGTAAGATGAGAAATTTGATAGATATTCTCGACCTTACCACATCGGAAATCGATGAACTGATTTCGGTAGCAAACGATATTATTGAAAGTCCTAAAAAATATGCCCACAAGTGCGACGGAAAGAAACTTGCAACACTGTTTTTTGAGCCCTCTACACGCACACGACTTTCCTTTGAGGCGGCCATGTATGAGCTTGGCGGAAATGTTCTCGGATTTTCGGAAGCACAGAGTTCATCCTCTGCAAAAGGGGAAAGCGTTGCAGATACAGTAAAGGTTGTCGGCTATTATGCTGATATAATTGCAATGCGCCATCCTAAAGAGGGAGCTCCGATGGTAGCTTCTATGAAGTCGGATATACCGATAATCAATGCGGGAGACGGCGGACACAATCATCCTACCCAGACTTTGACCGACCTTTTAACAATTTATCGTGAGAAAGGAAGGTTTGACGGGCTTACAGTCGGACTTTGCGGCGACCTTAAATTCGGTAGAACGGTGCATTCGCTTATAGGTGCTCTCTCAAGGTATAATAATGTGAAATTTGTGCTAATATCACCAAATGAGCTTACCATACCTGAGTATATTAAAAAAGAGGTCTTAGAGGCAAAAAATATTGAGTTTGTTGAGACTGCAAGTTTGGATGAGGTTATGCCGGAACTTGACGTCCTTTATATGACACGAGTTCAAAGAGAAAGATTTTTCAACGAACAGGATTACATCAGACTTAAAGACAGCTATATTCTGACCCCTGAGAAGCTTTTAAGCGCAAAGAAAGACATGTGTATTCTTCATCCGCTTCCGCGCGTCAACGAAATTTCTGTTGCGGTTGACAGCGACCCGAGAGCCAAATATTTTGTTCAGGCGCAAAACGGCAAATATATTAGAATGGCTCTTATATTAAAACTTCTGGAGGTAGAGTAGATGATGACAGTAAGCTCTATTGAAAACGGAATTGTTCTAGACCATATTGCCGCGGGCAGAGGAATGGATTTATATAAGGCCTTAGGTCTTGACGAGCTTTCGTGTCTTGTTGCGGTTATAACCAATGCTTATAGCAAGAAGATGGGAAGAAAAGATATTATTAAGATTGATGCAGAAATTGACCTTAATCTTGATATTATTGGATATTTTGACCCCAATATTACGGTTAACATAATTAAAGACGGCGTGAACACAAAGAAGCCTAAAATTGAGCCTCCTGAAAGAATTGAGAATATTATTAGGTGTAAAAATCCACGCTGTATAACGACGGTTGAACAGGAATTACCTCACGTATTTAAACTTACCGACCGTGAGAATATGGTATACCGTTGTATATACTGCGAATCTAAAGCAAAATAAGTTTTTAGATTCACTTTTTGAGGGAATTAAATGATAAAAATTAAAAATATTTTAAATAAAAATATAAAGAGGACCATATCGTTCTTTTTATGTGCGGTGCTTATGTTGTCCTGTTGTGGAATTTGTGCCTTAGCAGATACCCAAAAAACAATAAACTTTATTTCGGTAGAATTCTCAAAAAACTTTATGTATGAGGGAAATACCGAAGAAAATGTTGTTGAGGTAAACCCGAGCTCTTTAAGTGAGTTTGTAAGCTTTCAGGGGTATAATGTTTCTTCCTTGATTTCGTCTTACAGGGTGCATTATTCTGACGGTAGCTTTACCACCCACAGTATGTTCTATGACCAAAATACTTTCTTTAGGGTAATAAGCGGTCAGATTGATGCTGCTTGGGGAGTAGGAATGCATCAAGTCAGGGTTGTTCTTCTTCAGGGCGGCTCGAATATTCTTGCCGAGACCCGATTTAATGTTGAGGTAAGAGAGCATCCTATAAAAGAATTTTCCTGCGTTGCAACAAAGGACTTGATTGAGGGAGAAACCGAACAGCGTCCATACTGGGATGACAGTGTAGGACAGCAGAAATACTTTGATGCATACAGTATATACAGTACCGAGCCCTTATTTACCGTTACCCAAAGCAACGGCACAGTTTCTAGTCTTACCTCACAGCAGATTTATCAGATGTTTGGAGAAAATCCCCAATTTATAGACGACCAGAGACATGACAACAGATGGGGTATAGGACGTCATACCGTAACCGCTTCGATTATGGGTAAAACCTGTGATTTTGAGGTTGAGGTGGTCGAAAATCCTGTTCAAAGCATTTCTGCCAGATATCACGGGGTGCTTTATGCAGGAACAAATTTTGAAGTATACTCGCTTAACGAC
>JAGBUC010000067.1 GCA_017630985.1 Clostridia bacterium | reverse complement strand
TGTAAAAACGGCAAATATCAGCTTCTCACCGGAAACCAGTCGGGTGCCCTTCTTCTCCACTATATCCTCACCCGTATGACCGAAGAGGGCTCCCTTCCCGATAACGCTGTTATGATTAACACCATCGTTACCTCTACCCTCGGCGACTGTGTTGCAAAAAGCTTCGGCATAGATGTTGAAAAGACCCTCACAGGCTTCAAATTCATCGGCAACAAAATCAAACAGCATAATACAAAAGGCGACAAAAAATACGTTTTCGGCTATGAAGAAAGCTACGGCTGCCTAATCGGCGACTTCGCTCGCGACAAGGACGCCGTTCAGGCTTCTCTTATGTTCTGCGAAGCCGCAAACTACTATAAAAAACAGGGTAAAACTCTCGTCGATGTTTTAGAAGATATCTTTATTCAGCACGGCTACTATCTCGACACACAAAGCTCGGCATACTTTAAAGGAGCCGACGGAAACGAAAAAATGGACAAAATCCTCGCAGTTCGTCGCACTTCACCTCCAACCGAGGTCGCAGGAATTAAGGTCACCTCTGTTGAAGACTTCCTCCTCTCTCCTCCCGAAGACTTTGTCCCGTCCAATGTCCTCCGCTTCAATTTTGAGGACGGCAGCTTTGTTGCCATCCGCCCAAGCGGAACCGAGCCCAAATGCAAGGTTTATTACTGCGTTAAGGGCGAAACCCCTGACGATGCCTCTTCAAAGCTTGCTACCTTTAAAGCAGAGTTCGACATTAAGGCATAAACTATGTGGCACCCTATAAAACACTTTGTAACCATAACCCGACACCGACATGCTGTATGCCGTCACTGTTTTAAGGCGGGGATAGGTATAAGAGGCCTGCTTCACGACCTCTCGAAATACTCACCGTCGGAGTTTATTTCGGGAATGAAATATTATGAGGGTAACCGCAGTCCTAACGAAAGGGAACGCGAAACCTTAGGCTTTTCTGAAGCTTGGATGCACCATAAGGGCAGAAACCGCCATCATTTTGAATATTGGAATGACGTTAACCCTGCTACTAAAATGTATGCGCCTGTTAAAATGCCACTCGTTTTCCTTAAAGAAATGTTTTGCGACCGCGTCGCCGCCAGTAAAATATACCAAGGAAGCAACTACACAAAGGCGCACCCTCTCGAATATTTTAAGCGTGGCAAAGCCGCCGACTTTATGCATAAAGACACCGCAGAAATGCTTGAAAAACTGCTGACAATGCTTAAAGAAGAGGGCGAAGAAACCACCTTCAAATACATAAGAGAATTAAAAGAATATTAAACGAAAAGTCTGTGATTTAAAAATCACAGACTTTTTTTATCAAGCAATATTTTAGTTTTAAGAACTGCCGCCTGGGTTTTTCCGTCCTTTATTTCACCCTTTAAAATCATATCGACAAGTGTATCAATATGATATTTTTCAGGAAGAACAAATTCGTCATCATCAGGAGAGGGCGCGCCGAAATGCAGACCAAAGGCGGCGTACATATAAATCACCTCATCGGTATATCCGGGAGTTGGATAAAACTCTCCAAGAAAGACAAAGCGGTCTGCTGTTATACCTAGTTCTTCCTTAAGTTCCCTTTTGCCGCCTATAAGGGTGTCCTCTTCCCTGCTGTCCCGCTTGCCTGCAGGGATTTCTACAACCTCCTCGCCATATGGATAGCGATATTGACGGACAAGAAGCACCTCATTATCGTCGGTGACGGGGACGACACATATACCACCTGGGTGTTTTACATATTCTCTATAGGCTTCTCTTTTATCGGGCAGTTCGATTTTATCGTTGAAAAGCGAGATTATTCTGCCCGAATATATTTTATCTGATGATAATTGTTTTTCTTTAAGATTCATTATAACGCCTCTTCTTTCATAGAATTTATATAAGAAAGGTGGAAAATAATATGATAACCTCGGGACTTGGACCCTATGATTATTTAAGGATGTTAAAATATATTAAAAAGCTTGAGCAAGACTTTCCTTTTATTTCGGCAAAAAGCATTGGAAAAAGTGTTCTCGGCAAGGATATTACTGCACTTAGCATTGGAAGTGCCGAAGAATATGTGCTTTTTGTTGGAGGAATTCACGGAAGCGAACACTATTCCTGCGGTTTTCTTTTGAACTTTTTTCACGATTTATGCAGAGCTGTAGCTGATAATAAAAGCATTGAGGGGCTTAACGCACGACGCGCTCTTAAAGGACGGGCACTTATGGTTATACCCTCACTTAATCCTGACGGATGTGAAATAGCCTCAAAGGGCAAGGTCGCCTGTGGTAACAGAGAGCAAAGCATTTCGCAACTTGCACAAGGACGCTATAAAACCTATGATTTTAACGCAAGGGGCGTGGATATTGACCTTGATTTTGCTGCACCTCATCCTAGTGAGCCTGAAACCTCTGCCGCAATATCTTTCCTTAAAAATGTACCAATTAGGCATTTGCTGCTGCTTGGTATAGGTAACGGCAGACTTGCAAGCGCACAAAACGAAAAGCTTCCAGCCAGAGCCGACAGAATGCTCGAAATAATGGCTGCATCGAGCAAACTTGAGCCGACAGCAAACGGTGATGAGCTTTGCGGCAGCCTTGTTAAGTGGTTTTGCGACAGCAGACTTAATCCATCGTTCAGGGCACTTCCCGAAATTAAAGACTTTAGCCCTGAAGGCACAATTCGCGCATACAAGGAAATTCGCGAGCTGCTTATGCTTACATCAATTATGTAATAATTATAGCATCTGCAAGAATTTTTTCAATATGTTTTTGGGACATATTTCTGCACATAATATTTACATAAACAGAGAAAGGCTTTAAAAATATGTGCGGAATAATTGGATATACTGGAAATTCTAAGGCTGCGCCGATTCTGCTTGACGGACTTGAAAAACTTGAATACAGGGGGTATGATTCGGCGGGAATTGCTCTTCTTGAGAACGGCATATTTAGTGTTGAAAAAACAACCGAAAGAATTGCCGAGCTTAAGGCGCAAACCCAATACGGCAGAGGTGTTGTGGGCAGTATCGGTATTGGACACACACGCTGGGCAACCCACGGTGCGCCCTGTTTTGAAAATGCTCATCCCCATTTGAGCTATGACCAAAAATTTGCGCTTGTGCA
>JAGBUC010000066.1 GCA_017630985.1 Clostridia bacterium | reverse complement strand
AAAGTAATGCTATTTGTCCTGAAAAGCTTCTCTTTTTGCTTATCTTATGAAGAACAAAGGCTCCAAGTAAGCACCAAATAGATTCGTAAAGGAAGCAAGGATGAACAAGGTCATGGCTGTCCATAGCAAGCCATATCTTGTCACTTGTCATTCCCCACCAGGAGCTGCCGGTAAAGCCGCCGTATGCCTCTTGGTTTACAAAATTCCCCCATCTGCCGATGCCCTGTCCTACAAGAAAGCCAATCGACGCCAGGTCAAGCATATCAAGGATTTTAACCTTTCTTATAAGCATCATAACAATACCCGAGGCCACCGCGCCGATAATTCCGCCGTAAATCGCAAGCCCCGATATACCCGAGCCGCCAAATCCAAAGAACTCTGACACGCTGTCTATACTGCCATTAGGGTCAAAAATAACATAATATGTCCTTGCCCCAAGAATTGCGCAGGGTGTTGCCACAAGAACAACATCAAGCATTCGGTCGACGTCAATTCCAAATTTCGCCGCCCTTAAATATCCATAAGTCACGGCAAGAACAAAACCCAAAGCAATTATTATGCCATACCAATAAATGTCCCATCCGTTTCCGATAGGCAGGGTAAATGCCACAGGCTTCAATGTTAAATCAATCCCAAAAATCGTCACATTATATGCCATAATTATAAATCCCTCCTCTTTGGATTAACCACCGAAAGTACCGAGCACTCGTCCTTTAATACCTTTAATCTTTCGGTTATATCCTCTGCCGTAATTTCACGAAGCTGCTTTACAGTATCAAAAAGCTCTCCTCCCGAAACTGCACAGTCTATCATATCCATAACAATACCCTCAACGCTGTCAAAACGCTTGACCGCATCTCCAAAGGCAGATTTCTTTGCCGCCTCAAGCAGCTTTTCGTCAATTCCGTTTTCTAAAATATACTTTATTTCACGGCTTATTTCTTCTGCAACCCCTCGTGGCTCATCGGTCTCACCCTCGAACACAAATGCCGAATAGCCCCGTCCCTCAAAATATTCGCTCGAAAATTCATCGCTTATAAGGGAGGAATCTATAAGTCGGCGGTATAATGCCGAGCAATCTCCGCAAAGCACCTCAAGCGCAATCCCCGCAACTATCCTTTCCTTAACCGTTGGATATCTGTTGCCTAAATTTTCCTTAAAGCCGAGGCAAAATATTGGCTTTGCCACCTCAAGCGACTGCTCAATATATCTGTTTTTAACACTGTCGGTCTCGGTAAAATCCGACCTTGTTATCTTAAAGCCTTTATTCTTCTTTGTGCCACGCTCGATTCTTGAAATCACCTCATCGGTGCTTACATTTCCCGCAATACAGATATACATATTTTCGGGGTTGTAAAACGTGTTGTAGCACTCGTAAAGAAGCTTATCGTCAATCTTGGCGATTGACTCAACCGTTCCCGCAATATCAATCTTCACCGAATGATTTTCATACATCTCTGAGAGCATATTAAAGAAAACACGCCATCCGGCACTGTCCTCATACATCTTAATTTCCTGCCCGATTATACCCTGCTCTTTTTCTACAGTCTCGGCAGTAAAATAAGGTGACTGAACAAAGTCGAGCAATATATCAAGGTTTTCCTCAAAATTCTTGGTACAGGAAAAAAGATAACAGGTTCTGTCAAAGGTTGTAAAGGCGTTTGCATAGGCTCCCGTCTTTGCAAAACGTGCAAAGGTGTCGCCCTCCTCATTTTCAAAAAGCTTGTGCTCTAAAAAGTGGGCAATTCCTTCAGGCACCTCAATTTCTTTTTCGCCTTCCCGTCCAAATCTTGTGTCAATTGAACCATATCTTGTTCCAAACACGGCATAGCTTGAAGAAAAACCGCTTTTCTCCATAACATAAACCGACAGTCCGTTATCAAGCTTAGCATAGGTATATTCACCAAGCAAGGAGTTCTTAAAAACAGTTCTATTCATTTTGGCCCTCCTGTTTGCTTGGAAGCAGTCTGTAAACCGTGTGCAGTTTAACCCTTTGCGCCGCTTCTATTATGCTCTCGCGCGATACCCTCTCGACTGTCTCGGCAGCCTCCTTTGGCGAAATGCTTTCTTCTAGCTGCTTTGCATACCATAAATCTAAAGCAGACTGATTATCATAATATCCTAAAAGGGAGTCGGCTATAGACCTTTTTGAAGAGGCAACAACCTCATCGTCAAATTTCCCTTGCTTCATATCCTCAAGTTCTTTGAGCACAGCTGAAACAACCCTGTCGGCATTCTCCTCCTCAATTCCCGAAGAAACGGTTAAAAATCCCTTTGTTCTTCGCGCCGATGCCGAGCAATAATAACAAAGCGACTGCTTTTCGCGAACATTACTAAAAAGCTTGGAATATGGCCCTCCCCCAAAAACATCTGAAAAAATTATAAGTGGCGCCGCAGTTTTAAAATCTGCACACATACCAGAGCTAAAGCCCATCTCAAGCTTGCCCTGTGTCACGTCAAGCCTGTCTGTAACGACATTTACTCTATTATTTTCTTCTAAAGGCTTGGTGGTGTATGAAAAGCCTATCCAATCCCTGTTTTTCAAAACATCCTCGTTTTTGAGTGAACTAAAAACCGTCTCCGGCAAATTCTTGCCTACGACATTTATGCGGATATAAGCCTTTTCAAGCATATTCTGCCAGGTCTTATAAAGCCCCTCTCCGCTTATTTCTTTAACCGAACTTACCGTCCCGTAAATAAATTTACCGTATGGCTCATTTCCAAACATTTCGCTTAAAAGCCTTGTTGAAGCATAAGCCCTTTTGTTATTAATTTCTCCCTCTATGCGCTCGACGGTTTTCCTTTTCTCTCTGCTAAGGTCGCTCTCAAGAAATGCCCCCTGCTCAACGCTCGGGCGAAAAATAACATCGTTCATAAGCTCAGCAGCATCACGAACAGGATTTGCCATATCAAGAGAAAATTCATCATTAATTACGCTTATGCTCATCTGTATATGCATAAGGTCGCCAAGCTTTGAAACCTTTGCAGAAAGGTCAGCGCCGTAAAGCTCAAGAAGACGAAGATTAAGCTCTATATAATCCTTATACCTAGAACAGCAAGAGGTCAGCATAAAAGGAAGCAGCGCATTCTCCGCCATATCCTCATTTTTAAAAGGTAAATAGAAGTTATATGATATAAGGGTAGTAGTAAAACGGTCATTCTGAATATAATAACCTTGAACACCCTTTTCAATGTCAATTATCTTAACCGACAATTACTCTTCCTCCATCAATAAAATTATATCTATTATACCACACTAATTGGAAGAATTCTACAGTTATAAATAAAAAATTTAAACATCAAGTCAGATTGACAAAAAACATAATTTGCTGTATAATATGTTTATAAATTTAAAAAAGGCGGTATTTTTATGAAGGTTAAACATATATTTTGGTTTTTCTCCGCAGTTGTCGCCGTTGTCACAATGGCGGTAGGCGTTGCCGTTCTGGTCGACCGTTTTATTTCTCGCAAGGAATGCCCCGACGGTTATATTGATTGCAGTGACGACACCGAAGAATATATCGAACAGGAATAATACCCAATAAAAATAACCCGTTTGCCAAGAAAATGGTGAACGGGATTTTTATTTATATTTGAATTTTGGCATATTTTTGTATATTTTAGATAAAAATATTCATAAAAAAATAACTTTTTAATTATATTTTGTTAAAAGTGTATAATTTTTTGCATTATTTTCTACCTAAACGGTATTGCATTTTTAACGGTTTTGCAGTATTATATAATATGAAGATATTTGTTTTCATAAAGGAGATTAAATTATGGCAGAATACACCTCTCGCTATCTTAAAGAACAAATAGAAAAAAAGCTGTCTCACAACTTCGGCGTTTCTCCCAATGTTGCTTCAGACGAGCTGTTCTATAAAGCGTCGGTTCTTGTCCTTCTTGACATTATGCGCGAAAGAAGAACCGCCTTTAAAAAGAATGTTGCAAACGAACAGGCAAAAACCGTTTACTATTTAAGTATGGAATTTCTTATGGGCCGTTCCCTTAAGAACAACCTCTATAATCTCGACCTGACCGACAAAATGTCGAAGGCTCTCAAAAGCTTCAATGTCGACCTCGATAAGCTTTACGAGCTCGAGCCCGACGCAGGTCTCGGCAATGGCGGTCTCGGACGACTTGCTGCCTGCTTCCTCGACGGACTTTCAACAGGTAGCTTCCCCGCTATGGGCTACTGCCTTAAATACGATTTCGGAATTTTCCGTCAAAAGCTTGTAGAGGGTTGGCAGACCGAGCTTCCTGACAACTGGCTCCCCGGCGGAGAGGTTTGGCTTGAACACCGCCCCTCCTCCGAATGTGAGGTGCATTTCGACGGATATATAGAAGAAAGCTGGGATAAACAGTTTCACCACGTCGAGCACAAAAACTATAACGTTGTAAAGGCAGTTCCCTATGACCTTATGGTTGCAGGAAAGGACAGAAAAACCGTCAATGTTCTCCGCCTCTGGAGTGCCAAAGCTCCCGAGTTTAATATGTCTGCCTTTAACCGAGGCGACTATGTCGGCGCTATGGAACAACAGGCTATGAGTGAGGCAATCAGTAAGGTACTATACCCCGAGGATAATCACTTCGAGGGTAAATCACTCCGCCTCCGTCAGCAATATTTCTTAGTTTCGGCATCAATTCAGGATATTCTCCGCCGTCACCTTAACCAGTATAATACCCTCGAAAATCTTGGCGAAAAGGTCGCAATCCATATTAATGATACGCACCCTGCCCTCTCTGTCCCCGAGCTTATGCGTTTCCTTCTTGATGAATGCGGTTATAGTTGGGATAAGGCTTGGAAAATCGTCAACAATACTATTGCATACACCAACCACACCGTAATGCAGGAGGCTCTTGAATGTTGGAACGAAGAGCTGTTTAAAGCCCGCCTGCCGAGAATTTATCAGATTGTCAAAGAAATTGACAACCGCTTCCGCTACGAAACCTACGAGCGCACGGGCGATGCCGCTTTGGTTGAACGCACCGCGGTAATTTCGGGCGGAGTTGTAAAAATGGCTAACCTGAGCGTTATCGCAAGTCATAAGGTAAACGGTGTTTCACGCCTCCACAGCGATATCTTAAAGCAAGACCTCTTCAAAGACTATTACGGAATGACTCCCGAAAAATTCACCAACGTAACAAACGGAATTGCCCACAGAAGATGGCTTTGTCAGTCAAACCCCAAGCTCAGCTCCCTCATCACCGACCTAATCGGAGACGACTTTATAAAAGACGCTTCTATGCTTTCAAAGCTTAAAGACTTCAAGGACGATAAAACTGTTCTTAACAAACTCGAGAAAATAAAACTTGCAAATAAACAACGTTTTGCAGTTTTTGTAAAATCCCAAACAGGCGCCGTCCTAAACCCCAACTCTATTTTCGATATGCAGGTGAAGAGGCTCCACGAATATAAGCGTCAGCATCTTAACGCCCTTCACATAATTAAGGATTATCTTTTTATCAAAAACAATCCGAATGCACCCTTCACGCCTAAAACCTATATTTTCGGCGCAAAGGCGGCCCCCGGATATCACCTTGCAAAACAGATAATCCAAATGATTTCTACTCTCGCCGAGGTCATCGACAACGACCCTGCCTGCAAGGATAAGCTAAAGGTTTTCTTCCTTGAAGACTACCGTGTCACTATGGCAGAGCTTATGATACCTGCCGCAGAGATCAGTGAGCAAATTTCTCTTGCCTCAACCGAAGCAAGCGGAACAGGAAATATGAAATTTATGATGAACGGCGCTGTAACCCTCGGCACCGAGGACGGCGCAAATGTCGAAATACACGAGGCTGTCGGCGACGACAATATAATTATATTCGGTATGAAAACACCCGAGGTTATGGCTCTTCGCAAGCACGGATATAATCCTCAGGAATATATTAATAACAATGCCGAGCTTAAAGAATGTCTCGACTTTATTGGTAAGGGCTTTGGCGGACGCTCATTCGACAATATCTACAAAACCCTCACCGAAACCGACTATTATATGGCTCTTGCCGATTTCTCGGATTATTGTGCGGCGCACGATAAAATCTCCACCCTCTATGCCGACCGCAGCAAGTGGAATGGAATGTCGCTCGAAAATATCGCCTCTTCCGGAATATTTGCTGCCGACCGTTCTATCGCAGATTACGCCCGCGACATCTGGAATATAACCCCTCTCAAATAACTCTTTCGGAGGAATAAAAGTGTACTACCCTTTCGACCCTAGAAATAAACTCTATAAGTCGAAATTCGGCGCCATAGCTTCGGGCGAAAGCCTGAAGCTTAGGTTGCTTCTTCACGAGGACGCCCATGTATATGAGGCGTTTCTTGTCTTGCGCAAGGACGGTAGCGACACTAAAGAAATTAAACTCACTCCGAGCGAATGGATAGAAAACTATCAAAGCTTTGTTTGCGAGCTCACCCTCGAGCAAGGACTTTATTTCTACTCCTTCCGCTACACAAGTGAGTATGGCGAGTTTTGTGTTACCGCCTTCGAAAAAAATGTAGGACATGTGTCTCCTGACGGAGCTTGGTGGCAGCTCACCTGCTACAGCCACGACTATAAAACTCCCGATTGGCTTAAAGGCGGACTTATATATCAAATATTCCCCGACCGCTTTTTTAGCTCGGGAAAGCAAAAAGAAAATGTCCCCGACGACAGATATATAACGTCAAACTGGTTTAAACAACCTGAATACCGCCAAAACAACGGGCTCTGCTCTCTCGGCAACGACTATTACGGAGGCGACCTTGATGGAATTAGAACTAAACTTCCCTACCTTGCCGATTTGGGTGTCACCTGTATTTATATAAATCCCATTTTCGAAGCCCATTCAAACCACCGCTACAACACCGCCGACTATATGAAAATAGATTCTCTTTTAGGTGATGAAAGCGACCTTAAAAATCTCTGCGCCGAGGCAGAAGAATACGGTATCTCGGTTATTCTCGACGGTGTCTTTTCCCACACGGGCGATGACAGTATCTATTTCAACCGACAGGGCAGATATGACAATATCGGTGCATATAACGACAAAAATTCGCCCTATTTTAAGTGGTTTAAATTTAAAAATTGGCCGGATGACTATCACTCTTGGTGGGGCGTTCCCACCCTTCCCGAAACCATAGAGGAGGAACCGTCTTTTGATGAGTTTATCACAGGGAAAGACGGCGTTATAAGAAAATGGTTAAAATGCGGAATTAAGGGTTGGCGGCTCGACGTCGCCGACGAACTCCCCGACAGCATCCTCGACAATATTCGCACCGCTATAAAGCAAGAAAACCCCGACGGATTTTTGCTTGGTGAGGTCTGGGAGGATGCCACAAACAAAATAAGCTACGGCGCCAGAAGAAGATACCTGCTTGGTAATCAGCTCGATTCGGTTATGAACTACCCCTTTGCCGAAGCCGTAATCTCCTTTGTAAACGGCGGAGACGGAAAAGACTTTTTCTCAAAAATCCTGACCATACTCGAAAACTATCCTACCGAAGCCGTTAATGTTCTTATGAACCATCTCGGCACTCACGATACCGCCCGACTGCTCACAATGCTTGGCACCGCAGACTATCCTAGTTCTCGTGCAGAACAGTCAGCGCGAAAGCTCTCGCCAGAAGAATATGCTCTCGGTATAAAAAAGCAGAAGCTTGCCGCACTAATACAATACACTCTGCCAGGCGTCCCCTCGCTATACTATGGTGACGAGGCGGGGCTTGAGGGCTATGGCGACCCGTTCTGCCGCGCAGCATACCCTTGGGGAAAGGAAAATAACGAGCTTTTAAGCTATTATAAAAAGCTTGGCGCAATTCGCAAAAACAACGCGGTCTTTAAAGAGGGTGCATTTGTTCCCGAATACGAGGGACTCGGCTCCATATCTTATTTGAGGCAGGATGAGAACAACAAAATTCTAATTGCCGTAAACCGCTGGCACGAGACCGACCTAATAACTATTCCCGAAGAATTTAAAAATGCAGAACTTCTTTTGGGAAGCCGCCCAAGCGGCACTACACTAGAACTCGAGCCATACGGATTTTCTGTTATAAAAATATAAAAAAGCAACCAAATTGGTTGCTTTTTTATTATAGCTTTGCTCCCTTTTCAAGAGCCTCATCTATATGAGCGCAGAAATTTTCTGCGCCTATTTTATTGTAAAGACCCGATTTCTTCATTGCCTCAAGCGGTTGCTCGTTAACGTGAGACAGTATAAGCGTAACACCCTTTTTCTTGCACTTATCATACACCTGTTCAAGTGAACTCATTGCAGTAGCGTCAATCGCAGGAACAGAGCGCATACGAATTATGAGACAGTGCGTAAAATCTTTAAGCTTAATATCAAGTATCTTATCAGCCGCCCCAAAGAACATCGGGCCGCTTATTTCATAAACTCTCACATTTTTAGGCACATCGCGGAGGTCGATACTGTCAGGGTCTGTATCGTGGTCAATATATTTCCAGCCCGTAACCGAGGTTTCCTCACTCATACGCTTCATAAAGAGTAGCGCTGCAAGCACCATACCAAACTCAATGGCAACCACAAGGTCGAATATTACAGTAAGCGCAAATGTTAGAAACAGAACTGCCACATCGCTTTTTGGAGAAAGCTTAACTATCTTAACGAACTTTCTCCACTCGCTCATATTATAGGCAACCATAAATAAAATTGCCGCAATAGTAGGCATAGGAATAAGACTTGCATAAGGCACAAGAAAAAGTATAACAAGAAGCAAAACCACCGCATGCACCATACCCGCAACAGGTGTTTTTCCTCCGTTTTTGGCATTGGCGGCCGTTCTGGCTATTGCTCCCGTCGCAGGAATACCGCCAAAAAGCACCGACGCAATATTGCCCGCGCCCTGAGCCACAAGCTCGGCGTTGGATTTATGGCGAGAATTCACCATACTATCGGCAACAACACATGAAAGCAACGATTCAACCGCTGCAAGTATCGCAATGGTCAAAGCATTAGGTAAAAGCGATGCTATATTACCTAAACTAAAATCTATTTCACTAAACGCAGGGGTCGGAAGTCCCTTCGGTATTGTATATAGGTCGCCAATTGTATAAACTGCCGCATCCATGCTTGGAATAACCTTTACCATAACCGCGCCCACAACGACGGCTATTAATGAGGGCGGTATCCTTCTTTCAAGCTTCGGATAGGCTATAAGAATTGCAAGACAAACCGCGCCCACAAACAACGACTGCCAATTAAACGTGTCAATAAAGTTAATATTCTCTTTAAGCTTTTCTACCGTCTCAATCGGCTTTATTCCGTCCGCATAGGTAATACCCAAAAAGTCTTTAATCTGACCTACAGCAATCGTCACGGCAATTCCCGCCGTAAAACCAACCGTTATAGTGTTCGGAATAAACTTAATAAGCGATCCAAGCTTTAAAAAACCAAGCAAAATAAGTATAATTCCTGCCATAATGGTCGCAAGCATCAGTCCGCCCATTCCCTTTGTTGCAACAATTCCCGCAACGATGGTTGCAAAGGCGGCGGTGGGTCCTGCAATCTGAACGCGGCTTCCACCAAGCAAGGACACGATAAAGCCGGCTGCTATCGCGGTATAAACACCGCAGGCTGGCTCAACGCCCGAGGCAAGTGCCAAGGCAATTGAAAGGGGCAGAGCAATAATCGCAACTATAACTCCTGCAATAAGGTCCTTTAAAAACTGCTCTGAGCTATAATTTTTCATAACCGAAAAGAATTTTGGCTTAAGGTAACCGAGTTTCATTTCACTACACTTCTTTTTTACAAATTTCAACAAATGCTATACTAACACAAGTTTTGTCACCTGTAAACGAAAAAAACCGACGAAAGCAGAATTTCGTCGGTTTTTACAAATTTAACTATTAAAGTAAAAGCTTTTCTATATCTTCTACACTCTCGGCAATCTGGTCGGCAGCCGCCTTTTCAAGCTCTTCTCTGCTGCCATACCCAAAGGTAACCCCAATTGATTTTAAAGAATTGGCCTTGGCTCCCTTTATATCAAACTCTCTGTCGCCAATCATCACCGTAGTCGCTTTATCAAAAACATTCGCTTTTTTAAGAGCATATAAAATCACATCAGCCTTTTCAACTCGGCTCGAGTCCATTGTCGCGCCTGCAACAATATCAAAGAGGTCAAAAATGCCAAAATGCTTAAGAATTTTCTCGGCAAAAAACTCTGGTTTAGAGGTTGCCAAGACCACCTTTTTACCGCCTTGTTTAAGCTTTTTTAAAAGTCCCTCAATTCCGTCATACAGCCTACATTCAAAAATGCCCTTGTCGGAATAATATTCACGGTAATAGTCGACCGCCCTGTACGCCTCTTCTGCCGAAAAACCATAATACCTCATAAAAGATTCGTAAAGAGGAGGACCTATAAAGGTGTAAAGCTCAGTTTTGTCCTCTACCCTTATGCCGTATTTTTGTAGAGCATATGCAACCGAATTTGTTATTCCCTCAGCCGGGTCGGTAATCGTTCCGTCCAAATCAAAAAGAACTGTACTGTATTTTTTCATATCATTCCTCTTTTAAGAGATGAAGCCTTTTTAAAAGCGACACTATCTTCTCACCCTTTGGCATTCCCATAATATCTGAAGCGGTTGCTGTTTTAAAAAGCAATATCGTAATGGCATATACCAAAACTCCAATAGCAATGCTCACAAGAGTCGATACTGTGTTTCCTGCAAAACCCGATAAGAAACGATAGCAAAGGTATACCGCACCGCCCATAACAGCCGAAGACAGTAAAGGCTTTATGAAACATTTCATATAATCAAGCTTTATATCAACATAACGAAAAACCACAACCGTCTCGACAGTGAAAACAAATATCTGGTAAACCAAGGTTCCGATAATCGCGCCATATATATTTAAGGACGGTATGTTTATTAAAACAATGTTTAAAACAAGCTTAATTACAGAGCCAACCCCCAAAGCAATCGCAGGGATATGCTGTTTTGAAATTCCGTAAAGAATTCCGTTAAGCACATAGGTAAGCGAAGAGAACGGAAGTGTTGTTAGAAGAAGAACAAGCATAAGCGACCCCTCGGGCACGCTCGGATAAAGGAGCTTAAGCACAGGCTGTGAAAGCACCATAAGTCCACTCATGCAAGGGAACATAAGAACTGTGCTAACAAATACCGCAAAGGAAATTTTGCTTTGCACCCCTGCAGTATCCTTCTTTGCAATAAGTGATGATATAACAGGCACTATTGCGGCGCAAAGGGTTCCGCTTATAGCTAGGGGCAGATGGGTTATAACCTCTGCCTTCTGCAAAATACCGTAAAGCTCCATCGCCCGTTCCTCAAGCTCAGCAGCCGAGGAAATAACCGATGAAAAGGCTCTTTGAATTCCGTCACTAACCGTAAAAATATCAATAGCAGAATTTGCCGTCGTTATAAGTGAGCTTATAGTAATCGGCACCGACATAGTAAGTATTGTCTTAATAAGCTGTTTACGGCTTTTTTGTTCAGATAAAACGGTCTGCACCTTGCATTCTTGCTTAATTTCAGCTCGCCGTCTGCGATAAAATACCGCAAGATATGAAAATGCAACCGCACAAGCGCATGTAGTCGACAGATTTCCCGCCGCCGCCATAATCGCAGTATCCTTTCCGACACAGGCATAAACAAAACCAATAGATAAAACACAGTTGAAAAATTGCTCGATAACCTGGGAGGAGCTTGACGCCTTCATGCTGCCAAGTCCTGCAAAATACCCTCTGAGCACCGCTGAAATCGAAACAAAGGTAAGCGCGGGTGAGAGCACCATTAAGGTATATTTAACCCCCGCTGCCTTAAGTAACACACTAGCTATAAAATCTGCCCCGAAGAAAAGTGCCAAGGATAACACAAACCCAACCGAACCAAAAAGTGCCAAGGCCATTTTAAAAAGTCTGTGTGCGCCTATATAATCTCCCGATGCCGTTCTTTCGGAGACGAGTTTGGATATAACATTAGGTATTCCAATGGATGAAATCGCAAGAAGTATCATATAAATCTGATACCCCGTCGCATAATATCCGTTTCCCGTATTGCCAAAGCCCTCAGCGTCAACTATGGCGACTCGGTAAACCAGACCAAGCAGCTTGACCACAACCTGAGAGAACATCAGCATCATAATATTTTTAAGGAAGGATGCCGTATTCTCTTTTTTAAGCTTTGAAGAAGACATTTTACACACCTTCCCTTTCTCTGAAATTATTCGTCGAGCTTCAGCACCGCCATAAATGCCTCTTGAGGCACCTCAACAGAGCCCAACTGCCTCATTCGTTTTTTACCCTCTTTTTGCTTCTCAAGAAGCTTTTTCTTTCTGGTTATATCACCGCCGTAGCACTTTGCAAGAACATCCTTGCGCATTGCCTTAACGGTCTCTCTTGCAATGATTTTTCCGCCGATAGCCACCTGGACGGGTACCTCGAAGAGCTGACGCGGAATAAATTCCTTAAGCTTTTCTGCAATTCGTCGTGCACGGGGATATGCATTGTCGGCGTGCACTATAAAGGAAAGCGCGTCAACAACATCTCCCGCAAGCATAACATCAAGCTTTACAAGCTTTGACTTGGCATAATCCTTCGGCTCGTAATCATAACTTGCATAACCCCTTGTGCGTGATTTAAGCGCATCAAAGAAATCATATACAATTTCTCCCATCGGCATAATATAATGAATATCAACGCGGTCACCCATATATTTCATATCTGTATATTCGCCGCGTCTTTGCTGACAAAGTTCCATTATCGAGCCAACATATTCGCTCGGACTGTATATATGAACATCAGCAACCGGCTCAAAGGCCTCTGCAATAACCGCAGGGTCGGGATAGTTGGTAGGATTGTCGACATAAATTGTAGACCCGTCGGTGAGAGTAAATTTATATACAACGCTTGGAGCAGTTGTAACAAGGTCTATGTTATATTCGCGCTCTAGACGCTCTTGTATAATTTCCATATGCAAAAGCCCTAAAAATCCGCAACGGAAGCCGAAGCCCAAAGCCGAAGAGGTCTCAGGCTCAAAAAGAAGCGATGCATCGTTTAGCTGAAGCTTTTCAAGTGCTTCTCTGAGGTCGGTATAATGGGCTCCGTCTGCAGGATATATTCCGCAAAACACAACAGGATTTACCTTTCTATAACCCGCAAGTGCCTCTTTGCAGGGCCTTTCTGCAAGTGTTATGGTATCGCCGACCGTAGCATCTCCCACCGTCTTGATTGAAGCCGCAAGATAGCCTACCTCACCCGCCTCAAGACAGTCGCATATTTCAAGCGAGGTTGCCCTTTTTCTTCCAACCTCAACAACGTCAAAGCAAGCACCGGTCGACATCATTTTAATGGTGTCTCCGGCCTTAATCTTTCCGCTGACTACCCTGAAATATACAATAACTCCCTTATATGCGTCATAATACGAATCAAAAATAAGGGCAGAAAGGGGCTCATCTCTGTTGCCCTCGGGAGCCGGTATATCGGTAACTATTCTTTCGAGTACCTCCCCTATATTAATTCCCGTTTTTGCTGAAACCCTCGGCGCGTCCTGTGCAGGAATTCCTATAATATCCTCAATCTCGTTAATAACTCGCTCAGGGTCGGCAGACGGGAGGTCGATTTTATTAACAACAGGAAGAAGCTCAAGTCCGTGGTCAACCGCAAGATATGTGTTCGCAAGTGTCTGAGCCTCTATTCCCTGAGAAGCGTCAACCACAAGGACCGCCCCCTCGCAAGCGGCGAGAGAACGTGAAACCTCATAGTTAAAGTCAACGTGTCCGGGTGTGTCAATAAGATTAAGTTCATATTCCTCGCCGTCAGAAGCGGTATAATAAAGGGTTACCGCGTGAGCCTTTATAGTTATTCCGCGCTCGCGCTCTAAATCCATGCTGTCTAGAAGCTGTTCTTCCATATCGCGCTCTGAAACCGATTTCGTAAGCTCTAAAAGTCGGTCTGCAAGGGTTGATTTTCCGTGGTCTATATGTGCAACTATGCAAAAATTTCTAATTTTTTCAAGAGGATAGGACAATTCTTTTTCTCCTTAAGATTATAATCAATTAATTTTAACATAAATTACCCTTTTTTTCAACATTTATTAAATTAAAACTGCCCAAGCCGTAATCAAATTGGCTTGAGCAGTGCTTAATCTAATCAGTTTTGGGGTTTGTATCTGACGACGGGCGAGTTTTCGTCAAGAGCCTTAAAGGTATATCCCCGTCTTAATCCCACCTCAATTATGGCAGGTATGGCCTCAACGGTATATCCCTTAATATCGTGCATAAGAACTACCGAATTGGTCTTCTTCGAGATTTGGTCTAACGTGTTTTTTATAACAGCATCTGCAGTTTTTGCACTTGAGGTGTCCATACAGTCGCAGTTCCAGTCGAAATAATAGTATCCCTCTGCCGTCAGTTTCTCTGACAGGGCCGTCATAATCCCCCCACAGTATTTTCTGCTTATAGTGTTGTTGGTTCCGCCTGGGAAACGGAATATTTTCGAATAACTGCCTGTTTGAGCCTTTATAACCTCTTGCATAGCATTAAAATCAGCCATAAAAGCATCAACACTTGCATAAATATTATTGCTCTGTCTATAAATATTGTGAGAATATGTGTGAACGCCTATCGTATGTCCGTCATTATAGGCGGTCTTTATAAGATTTTGATATTTTGAGAATTGGTTTGTTACAAAAAACGTTGCCTTTATATCATATTTTCTAAGATATGTAAGCAGTTTTTCGGTATATATTCCGGGGCCGTCATCAAAGGTTAAATAAACGGTTTTCCCGTTGGGTGCAACCGTCTGAAAATCCGAAGGGTCGGATGTGCCGTAAACCACGACTCTTCTCGTAACCCTTGCCGAGTTACCAGCTGTGTCGGTAACGGTATATTCAATAAGATATATGCCCGACTTGGTTATATCAGGCGCACCGCTAACCTTTACCGCCGCGGTTATATCTCCCTCAATATTATCCTTTGCCGAATAACCCGGTTCATAATAGGGGTTTCCCGCCGCAAGATACATGGTGGTGTCTCCCATAAGAGATATGGTCGGGCGCATACCGTCGGTGTAAATAATATTTACCTCTGCTGTGGCCTCATTACCCGAGGAATCCAACACAGTAAAATAGCAAATATTGTCGACAACCGTTTTTACAACGCTGTCGGTTATGTCCCCGTCATAGTTGTCACTAGCTGTAAATTTCACACTAATGTCATCTGCCGTAGGAGGCGCCGAGGTGTATTCAAAATTAAAATTGTAATCCTCAAGCTCTATCGTCGGAGCCTTGGTGTCAACCACCTTTACAACACCGCTTTGTTTCAGCGTTTTCCACAAAAACGAGGCTGTATAATCAAGGGTGTATTCCCCCGTTTTGTTTGTGTCAATCTCGCCCTTGCTCTCGCAAGAAACGGGGAACTTTAAACCCAGCACTCTAACATAAGCCTTTGGTGACGAACTGCTGTAGCTATCAAAAACCTCAACCGTCTGTGTACCGCTTTTGTCGACCGAAAATTCAAGGCGTGAAAAAACAAGGCCCAAAACCGCCGCAAGTATCAAAACTGAAGCCAGGGCCGAAACCGTTATTATAACAATTTTCTTGTTTCTACTCATAATAAACACCTTGTTAAGTCTACCACAAAATCCGACAGTTTTCAACAAAATATAGTTTACAAAATAAATACAAAAAGATTGCCATTATTTAGGCAATCTTCTTTTGAGTGCAATAATTTTTGAAACCCCGAAAATATAACATTTTCTGATAAACTTCGATTTCATCCAAAACCGCATATAACAAAGATACCACTTGTTATCTGCAGAAAATTCTCGTCCCTTTTTAATAAATCCAACCACCACAGCCTTTATAGAAGAGGGCGATATCCCCTCTTCTCTGCGGGTCTGAAAATCCCCCATCATAATAAAGCCGTTATCGTTTTT
>JAGBUC010000011.1 GCA_017630985.1 Clostridia bacterium | reverse complement strand
GTTTTAAGCTGTCCGCCGGCCTTTTTTTCAAGTGCGTTGCCCATAAGCTGCATACCGAAAAGGAAAAGGGCGAGACCGCCGATAAGTGATAAAATATCAAATAAATTCATTAAAGCACCTCGCTTTTAATTTTTCTGCAACAAATTGTAGCAGAAAGTTTTTTTGAATAAAAGGGGGGTTTTGTTAAATATAGGTTAAATTAGGAACATCAGGGAAAAACAACCGTTACTTTTGTGCCGACATTTTCTCGGCTTTCGACCGAAACCGAAGCTCCGATATAGTCGGCGGCGTGTTTAACTATCGATAAGCCAAGACCTGTTCCTCCTATTTGTTTAGAATGGCTTTTATCAACCCTGTAGAACCTTTCAAAAATTCTGTCAAGATGCTCTGAAGGAATTCCAATACCCGTATCAGATACCGTAAGAACTGCCGAACCATCTTCCTTAAACACCTCGACAATAAGTTTTCCGTTCTCTTTATTGTATTTTATGGCATTGTCGCATAAATTATAAATCATTTCGGTAAGGATGGTTCTGTTTGCTGTGATAATGGCGGGTGTTGTTTTGTACTCTATCTCAATACCCTTGTTTTCCGCCAAAATATACAGACTTTCAGTAACTGAATGAACAGCTTCCTCAAGGTCAATTTTCTCATCTTCTGTGACGATTCTTCCCTCGTCAAGTCGGGAAAGCTTGATAATATCATTTACAAGCTGTATAAGACGGGCGGTCTCGTCGTGAATGCTTTTTGAAAACCGTGTAACATCTTCAGGCTTAATCATTCCATTCATAAGAAGCTCTGAAATGCCCGATATAGAGGTGAGAGGGGTTTTTAGCTCGTGAGAGACGTTAGAGGTAAATTCGCGTCGCATATCCTCTCGTTTTGCCTTTTCGGTAATATCGAGGATAACGATAACAACGCCACTGGTTTCGCTTTCAACAGTTACGGGATTAGCAAAAACCTGATAAACCTTTTGCCCTAAATTTATAAGATAGTCGCTGTGTCTCCCGTTAAGCGCTTCGTTTACCGCACTGACGAAATCATGACTTCGGCTAAGCGCGATAAAGTGTTCTCCGTCATTTACGTTTTCTGCGCCAAGAATATCAAGAGCAGATTTATTATATGATATAATTTCAGACTTGTTGTCGAGAAGAATAAGTCCCTCGGACATATTTTGCGTTATGGTTTTAAATTCAACCTGTCTGCGTTTAAGCTCTGCCATCTGGCGAGTTATAAGATTGCTCTGACGGTCGATTTTTGAAATAAGCTTTTCAATTTCTTCGTATTCGTGACGCTTGTTGTTCTCGGGGTTTATATCCTCAAGCGGCTTAACAATTCTTAATGAAAGTGCTTTGCTTAAAACTATACTAACGAATAAAGCGACTATAGTTGACAAAATAAGGGGCAGAATGAAATCGTCTATACTAAGTCCCGATTTTACTTCTATTAAAATAATAAATATCGCAATACATACTAGGAAAGAAGTTACTGAAGTCAAAAATATTCCTCTATAAATTTTGTTTTTCAAAGCCTAACCTCCGATTTTATAGCCTATTCCGCGAACTGTTTCAATAAGCTTGCCGCAGTTTCCGAGTTTTGTGCGAAGCGTTCTTATATGAACGTCTATGGTGCGGTTCTCTTTTTCAAACTCGAATCCCCAGACCTTGCGTAAAATCTCCTCTCGGGTGAAGACCCTGCCAATATCGGATATCAGCAGACAGAGCAATTCAAACTCCTTAAAGGTGAGTTCAACATCAGTACCGTCAATGGTGACAATATGCTTGCTGGGATTAACATACAGGGAACCGATAGAATATTCGTTTAAATCACGAACAGAGGAAGAACGGCGCAGTAGCGCTTTAATTCTCGCAATAAGCTCGAGCATACTAAAGGGCTTTGTAACATAGTCGTCGGCACCGTAATCGAAGCCTATAACCTTATCGTATTCGGAACTTTTTGCCGTTAGCAATATAACGGGAATTGCCTTGGTTTCGCTTTGATTTCTGAGTTTTCCGAGTATTTTAAAGCCGTCCTCTTCAGGCAGCATAACATCAAGCAGCAAAAGCTCAGGAACATATTCGGATAAGGCCGCCCAAAAAAGAGAGGGCTTTGCAAAGCTTTTGGTTTTAAAACCTGCGTTATTAAGAGCATATTCAACAAAGTTGCGAATAGTTGCATCATCTTCGAGAAGATAAATCATATTAAAGCACCTTTCAAAATATTACATTTTCAAGTATAACTTGTTTTTAGTGATTCTTCAAGATTAATATATTTTTTGCAATTTTTTTAATTTTTTTGCACATTAATATTTACAAGAAGAAGTTTTTTTGATATAATCATACAGTAATTTTTTGTTGTGGTGATAGTGCAACATGAGGAGTGTTTATTTATGAGCCGTATGGTCGGCACAGTTTCACGCGGTGTTCGTGCACCAATTATAAGAAATGGCGACAATATTGTCGATATTGTAACTGCCTCGGTGCTTGAGGCTGCAAGAGAGGACGGTTTTGAAATTCGCGACCGTGACATCATTGCAATGACAGAGGCTATTGTTGCGAGAGCACAGGGCAACTACGCTTCTACAGATGATATTGCAAAAGATGTAAAGGCTAAATTCGGAGGTGAAACCGTTGGTGTAATTTTCCCGATTTTAAGCCGCAACCGTTTTGCTATTTGCCTTCGCGGAATTGCTCAGGGCGCAAAAAAGGTCGTTCTTATGCTTTCGTATCCCTCTGATGAGGTTGGAAATCATCTTATCTCGCTTGACGCTATGGACGAAAAGGGTGTTGACCCATATAAAGATGTGCTCGACCTTAAAGCATATAGAGAGCTTTTCGGTTATGAAAAGCATACCTTTACAGGCGTCGATTATGTTGAATATTACGAGCAGCTTATAAAGGATAGCGGCGCAGAATGTGAAATCATTTTTGCAAACGACCCCCGTGCAGTTCTCTCATACACTAAAAACGTTCTTTTCTGCGACATTCATACAAGAAAACGCACCAAGCGTTTACTTGCCGCAGCAGGAGCAGAAAAACTGTATGGTCTTGACGAAATATTAAGTTCGTCTGTAAACGGTAGCGGATATAATGAAAATTACGGTCTTTTAGGCTCTAATAAGGCAACTGAAAATCAGGTTAAGCTTTTCCCAAGAAACTGTCAGCCTATTGTTGAAGATATTCAGAAAAAGGTTTATGAGGCAACCGGCAAAACCGTTGAGGTTATGGTTTATGGCGATGGAGCGTTTAAAGACCCCGTTGGAAAGATATGGGAACTTGCTGACCCTGTTGTTTCTCCCGCTTATACAAGCGGTCTTGAGGGAACGCCAAACGAGCTTAAGC
>JAGBUC010000001.1 GCA_017630985.1 Clostridia bacterium | reverse complement strand
TTTCATTTTGTATTTTTTTGTTGACAAACAGGGTCTGTTCGTGTGATAATATATAGGAATAGGATGATGTGTTATGCGAGTTATAAGCGGAAGCGCCAGGGGCCGCCGTCTTAAATCTCTTGAGGGAAACGATGTTCGCCCCACAACCAACAAGGTTAAAGAGGCTGTTTTCAGCGCAATACAGTTTGATATCGAGGGTCGCCGTTTTCTCGACCTATTTGCAGGAAGCGGTCAGATGGGAATTGAGGCATTAAGCCGAGGTGCGAAAAACGCCCTGTTTATCGACGGGTCCGACCGCGCGATTAAGATATTGAACGAAAATCTGAAAGCGACTGGTCTTGAAGCAAGCGCAAAGGTTGTGCGCTCTGACGCCCTTTCGTATATCACACAAACCAGCAACATTTTCGACATTGCTTTTCTCGACCCGCCCTACGCCGAGGGTTTGCTTGAAAAGGCTCTTTATGCCACCGCCGACAAGATGTCCGACTTTGGTATTATAATCTGTGAGCATCCGCCCGAGGTTGCCCTGCCCGACGAGGTTAAGGGGTTTTCGGTTTTTAAAAGATACCGTTACGGAAAAATAAATGTAACCACATATAAAAAGGAAAATTAAATGAAAGATAACATCGCAATTTGCCCAGGCAGTTTCGACCCTATTACTATAGGACATATTGATATTATTTCAAGAACTGCCAAAATGTTCAGCAAGGTAATCGTCGTTGTTATGTCAAATGTGCATAAAAACGGCGGAAGCTTTACGGTTGACGAACGGGTTGAAATGATTAAAAAATCGGTCGCACATCTTCCGAATGTTGAGGTCGACCATTATGAAGGCTTGCTGGCAGATTATGCCGAGCAGAAAAAAGCCAGCGCAATAGTTAAGGGTCTTCGCGCTGTTACCGACTTTGAGTATGAGTTTCAGATGGCGCTAACCAATAAAAAACTTAATCCGCAGGTTGAAACCCTATTTCTCACGACCAGTGCCGAGAATATGTATTTAAGTTCAAGCGTGGTCAAGCAAATCGCAAGTATGGGTGGCGACATTACGGAATTTGTTCCCGCCGCAATTCACCAAGATATTATTAACAGATTAAAGAAAGGATGATAAATATGTCTATCGAAGATTTACTTGAACAGTTTGACGAAGTTCTTGAAGGAGGTATGAAAATACCCGGAAAGCGTACCATCGTCGATGTTGAAAAGCTACGCGCACTTGTAGACGACATTCGTCTTAACATCCCCGGTGAAATCAAGCAAGCCAGAGGTATCGTTGCCGACCGCACCGACATCATAACCAACGCTAAGCGCGAGGCAGACGGCATAATCCGTTCGGCTGAAGAGAGAGCTAAGGCTATGGTTGCACAGGAAGAGATTACCAAGCTTGCTCAGGAAAAGGCAAGTGAAATAATCGCTACTGCACAGGCTAAAAGCCGCCAGATGAGAAAGGCTGCGCAGGACTTTGTTGACGACATTATGCGCCGCGCTGACGAAAGCCTCACCGCAAACTTAGGAGAGGTCAGAAAAACACGCGCCGCACTTAAGCAGCAGGTTCCCACCGCCGCACCTGCAACCTCGAACGAAGAATAGTTTTAAAGCCGCCCTTTCGGGCGGCTTTTTTCTTCCATTTTTTTGTCGACAAAAATACCTTGCTATAAATTATTAATTATGTTATTATATTTAATGCCGTAAAAAAGGAGGTGCTTTCGGTGGAAAACACAAAAACCATTGCAACAAACAAAAACGCATATCACGAATATTTTGTCATTGAAAGCATCGAGGCGGGTATCGAGCTTACGGGCACCGAAATTAAATCCATCCGTAAGGGTGGAGTTAATCTTAAGGACGCCTGGTGCAGTGTCGACGGGGGCGAAATGCTTGTAAAACAAATGCACATCTCCCCTTACGACCATGGAAATATTTTCAATAAAGACCCGATGCGCGTCCGTCGGCTTCTTCTTCATAAGCGTGAAATTATGCGGCTTTTCGGACTTGTTAAGCAACAGAGCCTCACCCTTATTCCCTTGTCGCTTTATTTTAAGGGGTCTCTTGTAAAGGTTCAGCTTGGTGTGTGTAAAGGTAAAAAGCTTTACGACAAGCGTGCTGTTGCCGCCGAAAAATCTGCAAACCGAGATATGCAGCGCGCATTAAAAGAACAAAACAGGTAATATTAAATATTCTGCTGAAACAGCTGATAATATATGGGGGTGTAAAGGTTTCGACGGGGGCTTTGAACGACCGAAAGCGAGCAGAGGTGCGGTACCTCTTTAAAAGCCGCAAATTTTAAAAAATAAACGACAACTCTAAAGTTGCTCTTGCTGCTTAATTAATGCAGCCCGTCCTGCCTCGGAGTACCGCGGCTGAGAACAGGGCGTCGATTAGCGGTGAACGTGAACAGAGGGATGCCACTCTTTCTGTCACGGCGTAGTGGCTACCGTAACGCATAGCCTGCCTTTCGGCGATGCGTGAGGGGAATCTCAAAAGATCGGCTGCAATCGGAGAAAGCTGTATCAAGTGGTTTTCGGACAGGGGTTCGATTCCCCTCGCCTCCACCAGAAATAAAAAAGACACCCACACGGGTGTCTTTTTTTATTTCTCGTAGAAGTGTTGCGGATCAATCCCTCGAAATGCCGCAGGCATTTCTCAGGTTTTGCGCTCGCACAGACTGCGACAAGTACAAACTCGGCGCAAAACCGGGGTTCGATTTTTGCCGCCTCCGGGCATATTGCCATTCCGAAAAACTTGTGCTACAATAATTGCAGACCGATAAAACTGAGATTTATAGATGATCAAGGAGGGAGGAATTATGAAAAAACGTTTGATAGCATTGCTTTTGTTCGTGTGTGTTTTAGCATTATCTTCTTGCAAAGGTGTTACTTATATTGAAAATCAGTTTTATTCTGCTGAAACATTAGAAGAAGGGTTAGTTCCTAACTTACCACAACCAAGTGGTGATTTTATTTATAGAACGGGTACATCCGCCTATTGCGATAAAATCTATATTTCTTCCGAAGAAACAATGGAGGATTACTTTGCTAGAATTTTAGATTATATCGAACAAAATGAATTTAAAATCGTTGGAAAGGTTGATTGGGTTAAACGCACAACAGGAAATTTATTTTTAGTAGATGATTCTTATGTATTTAAATCAACAAGTGATATTTTAGAACCTACTATTAATGATTACTATAACGATGACGATAGCCTTGAA
>JAGBUC010000065.1 GCA_017630985.1 Clostridia bacterium | reverse complement strand
GAAGAACTTTCTAATTCCCGACGGCTTGATACCAGTTACCTTACTGCTTAATATTTTATTATAATCCATCACAGCGAGAGGCTCCCCCTGTCGTCTTCGTTTCCGTCGCAAAGCACCACATCAAGTTCTTTATAGCGGCGTAATATAAAGTGGGTTGCGGTTGAGGTTACCGCGTCAATAGTCGAAAGTTCTTTTGCAACAAACATAGCAACCTGTTGAAAGGTTTTTCCTCTGACTGTGACGCATAGGTCGTATCCGCCCGACATAAGATAAACCGCTTCTACCTCCTCGTACATCATAACGCGTTTAGCAATTTCTTCAAAGCCATAGTCTGCCTGAGGGGAAACCTTAAGTTCGATTAAAGCTGAAACTGCAGCCGTGTCAAGTTTTTCCCAATCGATTACGGTCTTATATCCGCGGATAAGTCCGTTTTTCTCCATTTCAGCAATTTCTGCTTTTACGGTGGCTTCATCACTGCCGACCATAGTTGCGAGGTCTGTTAGATTATATCTTGCATTCTTTCCAAGAAGTTTTAAAAGTTTAATATTCATATATCATACCTCCGTTTTAGATATAATATCATTATTTTCAAAATTATACAAGATTTTATTTACATTCTGCCGTATATATGCTAAAATATCTCTGTCAATTTTTTCACATTGAGGTGTTTGTATGAGAGCTGTAATTACTGTTGTAGGAAAAGATTCGGTTGGAATTCTCGCGAAGGTTTCGACAAAATGCGCTGAATCTCAGGTTAATATAAACGAGGTTACACAATCTGTACTTGAGGATATGTTCTGTATGATTATGCTTGCTGATATTTCGCAAATCAACAAATCTTTCGGTGATTTTTCAGATGAGATGGAAAAACTAGGACGTGAGATGGGAATGTCTGTTCACGTTATGCACGAAACAATTTTTAATTCTATGCACAGAATATAGGTGGTTAAATGATTAATACACACGAGATACTTGAAACCATTACAATGATACAGGACGAAAACCTTGATATAAGAACTGTAACTATGGGAATTTCCCTGCTTGACTGTATGGATGCTGACATAGACAGGGCTTGTGACAAGGTTTACAGCAAGATAGTAAATACTGCAAAAAATCTTGTACCTGTTTGCGAAGAGATTGAAAAAGAACTTGGTATCCCGATTATCAATAAGCGAATTTCGGTTACGCCAATAGGCATAATAGCCTCTGCCTGCAAGGAAGAAAACCCCGTTAAATTTGCACTAACCCTTGAAAAAGCTGCTTTAGAGGTTGGGGTTAACTTTATAGGCGGATATTCTGCGCTTGTTCAAAAGGGCTTTGCAGGAGCAGATATGGCGCTTATTAAAAGTATTCCCGAAGCACTTGCAAAAACTGAGCATGTTTGCGCTTCTGTAAACATAGGCTCTACTAAGGCGGGCATTAATATGGATGCTGTTGCTATGATGGGCAATATCGTCAAGGAATGCGCTGAGCTTACAAAAGACAGACAATGTATCGGTGCGGCAAAGCTTGTTGTTTTCTGCAACGCGCCTGAGGATAATCCCTTTATGGCGGGTGCTTTCCACGGTGTCGGTGAGCCCGACGTTGTTATTAACGTTGGCGTTTCAGGTCCCGGTGTTGTACGCGCGGCGCTTGCAAAGAGTGAGGGGCTTGACCTTACCGGTGTTGCCGAGCTTATAAAGCGCACCGCATTCAAGATTACCCGAATGGGTCAGCTTGTTGCACAAGAGGCTTCAAAGAGACTCGGTTACCCATTTGGTATTGTAGACCTATCCTTAGCACCTACTCCGGCAGTTGGCGACTCGGTCGCTTATATTTTAGAAGAAATCGGTCTTGAGTGCTGCGGCTCTTGCGGAACGACCGCTGCCCTTGCGATGCTCAACGATGCGGTTAAAAAGGGCGGCGTTATGGCTTCGTCACGGGTTGGCGGACTGTCTGGCGCATTTATCCCCGTTACAGAGGATGCAGGAATGATTCACGCGGCTACTGTCGGCGCACTTTCGATTGAAAAGCTTGAGGCTATGACGGCAGTCTGCTCGGTTGGTCTCGACATGATTAACATACCGGGTGATACCTCAGCAGAGGTTATTTCTGCCCTTATTGCAGACGAGGCGGCAATAGGTATGGTTAACTCGAAAACCACAGCCGTCCGCGTTATCCCCGCTATTGGTAAAAAGGTTGGAGATGAGCTTAATTTCGGCGGTCTTCTCGGAAACGGACCGGTTATGAAAATTTCGTCCTACTCGCCTGCCAAGTTTATCGGACGCGGCGGACAAATCCCCGCGCCGATGCAAAGTCTTAAGAATTAAAATTTACCCTCGATTTTTGTCGAGGGTTTTTCTTTAAATTAACAACAAGTTCACAACAATAGTGTTAATTTGTGCTAAAATTGGAAATAATGAATAGTAAGCAGATTTAAAGGGAGTATTGTATGCTTAAATTATCTAATATTGTAAAGGAATATGTTACGGGCGACAGCAAGGTTTGTGCCCTTAAGGGTGTGAGCATCGAGTTCAGGGAAAACGAATTTGTTTCTATTCTCGGTCATTCAGGCTGCGGCAAGACCACCCTGCTTAACATAATCGGCGGACTTGACCATTACACCGATGGTGACCTGTTTATTAACCGACGCTCGACCAAGGAATTTGATGACGCTGACTGGGACAGCTACAGAAATCATTCTATCGGCTTTGTTTTCCAGTCCTATAACCTTATTCCGCATCAATCGGTTTTATCTAACGTTGAGCTTGCGCTCACACTTTCAGGCGTTTCAAAGGCTGAAAGACGGGCGCGTGCCACAGAGGCTCTAAACAAGGTTGGTCTTGGCGACCAAATTCACAAAAAACCCAACCAGATGTCCGGCGGACAGATGCAGCGTGTTGCCATTGCAAGAGCCCTTGTTAATAATCCTGACATTCTTCTGGCCGACGAGCCTACAGGTGCACTTGACACCGAGACCAGCAAGCAGATTATGGATATACTCAAAGATATTGCCAAGGAAAAGCTTGTTATTATGGTTACCCATAACCCTGAAATTGCAGAGGAATATTCGAGCAGAATAATAAAGCTTATTGACGGTGAGATAATTTCGGATTCTAATCCGTATAAGGAAGATGTTATAGAGCAAACCGAGAATATAGAACCTCAAAAGGCAAAGAAAAAGAAGGCAGTTAAGAAAACCCGTTCTATGTCGTTTTTTACCGCCCTTTCTTTGTCTCTTAACAATCTGCTTACAAAAAAGACCAGAACCATTCTCACCTCTTTTGCAGGAAGTATAGGTATTATAGGAATTGCGCTAATTCTTGCACTTTCAAACGGTATACAGGCGTATATAGACCGCATACAAGAGGAAACCCTTTCGTCCTATCCCCTTTCGATTAATGCTAAAAGCGAGGATATGACCGAAACGATATTGGCGCTTATGTCGGCTAATGCCGAAAAGAGCGAGCATGAGCTTAATGCTGTTTACTCAAGCCCTGTCCTTAACGAGCTTATAAACAGCATGACAAACCCGAAATATACCGAAAATAATCTTAAGGATTTTAAGGTGTTTTTGGAAAAAGACAAAGAACTTCAAGACCTTATAAGTGAGCTTGATTATGCTTATGATATTCCGTTTAATGTTTTTTACAAGGACAAGGACGGAAAAATTATTAAGTCTGACGCTATGGAGCTTATGCAAGAAACCATGGGAATGACTATGGGTAATATGAGCAGTATGACCTCTATGATGCCATCGGGAAACGCTATGGCGGTTTATGATGAGCTTCTTGCGGGTGACGGTGACGAGCTTGTGAGCGACCTGCTTACAGGACAATATGACGTTATTTACGGAAAGTGGCCGGAAAAGTATAACGAGGTTGTGCTTATCGTTAATAACAATAACGAGGTCAGCGATTTTGCACTTTTGGCCTTAGGACTTACATCGGTTGAAGAAGCGAAAAAGTCATGGCAAAGCATCGGAGAGGGCGAAAAGCTTGATACCGAAGTTAAAAGCTGGAGCTATGAAGAAATTTGCAATATGACATTCAGGGTTGTTCCGTCATGCGACTTTTATTCTATTAATCCTGAAACTAACGGATATATTGATATAAGCGAAACCGATGCAGGACTTACCTATATGTATGACAACGGTATTGAAATTAAGGTTAGCGGTATTATACGGCCAGACCCGGATGCTAGTGGAACTATGCTTACCGGTGCTATCGGTTATACAAGCGCACTGACCTCAGAGCTTATAGACAGAACTAATAACAGCCAGATTGTCAAAGCACAGATGGAAAACCCTGATACTGACGTTATTTTAGGGCTTCCCTTTAAGCCTCAAAATTATGAAGAGCCTAATAACACCCAAAAAGCAAAGGATTTTAAGGAATATGCAAAGGGCTTAAATACAGCAAAGAAAGCCGAACTTTATAAGCTTATTGCCTCTACACCCGATGATGCGGTGGTTGCTCTTGAGGTTGAAAAGCAGATGAGCTCGCTTACAAGAGAATATATCGAGACCATAATGCTTGATTCGTTTGCAAAGGAATCGGGCATGGATACGGATACGTTAACCAAGTATATTGCCGATATGTCTGACGAGGAGCTTTTCGGTCAGGTTAGGGTTATGCTGACAGGAAGAATTTCCGAACAGATGACCGCGATGGCAGAGCAACAGCTGTCTTCCGTTCCGGAGGCTCAGCTTGCAGCTATGCTTGATGCTGCGCTTACGACATATACTGAAGAAAGGCTTGCAGATTTTTACAAGCTTTATATGCCCGCTACAATGTCAGATGCGAATTTTGAGCAAAATCTTACCACACTCGGTGTGGTTTCTAAGGATACACCATCTACCATTAATATTTACGCATCGACCTTTGAGGCAAAGGATAAAATTGCTGCCGCTATTGAAAGATATAACGCTTCGGTAGAAGAAAAAGATAAAATTACCTACACCGACTATGTTGCAATAATGATGTCTTCTATCACGACGATAATTAATGTTATTTCATATGTTCTTATTGCCTTTGTTTCAATCTCGCTTGTTGTTTCATCCATCATGATAGGAATTATCACTTATATTTCTGTTCTTGAAAGGACAAAGGAGATTGGTATTCTTCGCGCAATCGGAGCATCGAAGAAGGATGTTTCGCGCGTATTTAATGCTGAAACCCTTATTGTCGGCTTTACTGCAGGAATTATTGGTATTGGGTCTACCCTGCTTTTATGCATCCCGATAAATTATCTTATAAGGGCAATTTCGGGAATTGAAAATATTGGCGCTGAGCTTCCTGCCGTAGCGGCGGTAATACTTGTTGTTATCAGCATGGCGCTTACCTTTATCGCGGGACTTATTCCCTCAGGAATTGCCGCTAAAAAAGACCCTGTTGAAGCATTAAGGAGTGAGTAAAGTGAATCTTCGTTACAGAATTTCACAATTCATGTATGGCAGATATGCTTCATACGGAATTGACCTTTTAACAAAGGTTTTGGCTGTTTTTTGCATTATATTGTCGGTTTTAAATTTATTTGTCGGAAGCTTTCTAATTTATATTACAGAGACAGCCTTGTTCTTTTATATGTTTTACCGTCTGTTTTCACGGAATATTTACAAGCGTCAGGACGAGAACCGCAATTTTACCGGCATATTTGGGAAAATTAAGGATAGTTTCAATTTTCATCGACGTCGCCACAGCGAGAGACATACCCATATCTATAAAAAATGTCCCCACTGCTCTGTAATGCTGAGACTGCCTCGACGCTCGGGCGAGCATACCGTTTGCTGTCCAAGGTGTAAAAACAACTTTAAAGTTAAGGTCAGATAACAAAAAACACATTGACAATTAGTCAATGTGTTTTTTAATTTTTATTAGCCAGAACGGGAGTTCGATAATACCGATTAGTGTACCGACACCGTATGAAAGGTGGAGCAGGAAAAAGATTAATGGCAAGAATATGTTCGTTAGTTTCGGTTTTTTAACCGTTTCTATTACCGACATTACAAAAACCAGCAATAAATACGCAGACCACATAAGATTTGCAAGAAACGGCAGATTTAAAATGCTGAGAACCGAAGTTAAGATTATACCAATTATAAAAGCAAAGGGCACAAAATGGAAAAGTGAAAAGCACTTTGGCGAAATTCCAAGGGTTTTGCCTATCCAGTATCCGTTCAAAAACTTTTGCTTAAGCATTTTAGGGAGTGTGCTTCGTGTTTGCTGATAGAACACGATATCGGGCGAATAACAAAGTTTATAACCCGCCTTTCTCATTCTATAAGACATATCGTTGTCCTCAGAGCGAGGCAACAGCTCGTTATACTCGCCTACCGTATCGTACACCTCTTTTCTGTACATTCCGCAAAAAAGCGAAGAGGTGTATCGTTTCTTTTCACTGTTTCTGTAGGGCGCAATACTGCTTCCAAACATTGATTGTTCGGCACAAAGCAGGGTTTCTTTCCAAGAGGTCGCACCATCTATTATATTAGGTCTTCTGCCGCCGCTTGCAAATTCTCCGCTTTTAAGCACCTCAACATTTTTACTTATAAAGGATGATGGCATAGAGGCGTGGGCATCAATTCGGATTATTGCATCGCCCGTTGCATTTTCAAGGGCGACATTATGACCGCTTGGTATATTCTTTTTTGGATTATCGAAAACCGAGACCGAATAAAACTCTGTATGTTGAACTTTAAAGGTTTCCATTATTTCTCTTGTTGCATCGGTCGACATACTATTTATGAGCAGCACTTCGATTTTTTCTTTAGGATAGTCCTGAAAGGACAAATCGTTAAGAAGTTTAGGAAGTGCTTTTTCTTCGTTGTATGCAACTATTGCAAATGATACTAGCATACCCGTCTCCTAGGTGTTTTTTTACATTATAACACAGTTTATCAAAAATTTAAAGTGTGTTTTATTGACAGGGGTGAGCAGAGTATTTATAATATAATAAAATTGGAGGGATTGTTTTGGCTATTGAAAAGGTTAAGGAATATTTTAAGCAGTTTGGCATTGAAGATAAAATTTTAGAATTTGATGTGTCGAGCGCTACGGTTGCCTTAGCCGCTGAGGCGCTTGGCTGTGAGCCTGAAAGGATTGCGAAGACGCTGTCCTTCAAAGACGGAGACGGATGTATTTTGATAGTTGCGGCAGGAGACGCTCGGGTTGACAACAAGAAATTTAAGGAATGTTTTGGGATTAAAGCAAAAATGCCCTCAGGCGACGAGGTTGAGGAGCTTTGCGGTCACGCAATCGGCGGAGTTTGTCCCTTTGCGGTAAATGAGGGTGCCAAAGTATATCTTGATATTTCCCTATTGAGATTTGACACCGTGTTCCCCGCTTGCGGAAGCAGCAACAGCGCGATTGAACTTACCATCGACGAGCTTAAGAAATATTCTTGTTGCGAAGATAAGGTTGATGTTTGCAAGGATTGGCAATAAAGAAAAGGTCCGTGTGTTATCACATGGACCTTTTTATTTTGCTTGTCTGCCGTAAAGCTTAGTGTTTTCTAGAACAATTCTAGCGAGCCAATCGTTTACACATCCCTCGTCTATTCGCCAACGCCAGTTATCGCCGACTGTTGACGGGGTGTTAATTCTGCCCTCGGAGCCAAGACCTATAATATCCTGCATAGTGAGGATACAAATATCGGCAACCGACATAAGCGCAGCCCTAATCATCGCCCAGTTAAAGCCCTCATTATCGTCTACGTGGAGATAACGCCTAGCCATTTCAACATCATGTTTATCGGCAGTTTGTGTCCAACCTAGGACAGTATCATTGTCGTGGGTGCCAGTGTATACAACACAATTGTTTGTATAGTTGTGGGGCAGATAGTCGCTTTCCTCCCTTGTGTCAAAGGCAAACTGCAGAACCTTCATTCCGGGGAATCCGGTAGATTTTAGAAGCTTATGAACCTGCGGTGTTAAAAAGCCTAAATCTTCCGCGATAATAGGCATATTGTCTCCAAACTGTTTTTTTAACTCGTTAAAAAGAGACATTCCAGGACCTTTAATCCACTTGCCGCCGGTTGCATCAGCGTCGCCATAAGGAATTGCATAAAAAGCTTCGAAGGCACGAAAATGGTCGATACGGACCATATCATAAAGCTTTAGCGCATATCCTATACGCCTTTTCCACCAGTCGAAACCGTCTGTTTTCATTTTCTTCCAATCATACAAGGGATTTCCCCACAACTGACCGCTCTCACAAAAGTAATCCGGAGGACACCCTGCGACCTTTTTAGGTGTTAAATTTTCATCGAGCAAAAATTGTTCGGGTTCTGACCAGATATCACTAGAGTCCAGAGCAACATATATAGGGATATCACCGATTATGCCAATTCCTTTGCTGTTGGCATAATTTTTAAGAGACATCCACTGTTTTGAAAATTCGTATTGGATAAAACGATATAGATTTATAGTCTCTGAATACGCTTTTCGTTTTTTCTCTATCTGATTTTGTTCTCTTTTGCGAAGTGACTCTTCCCACTCTGTCCAAGCGGTATCGTTATTTTCGTTTTTAAGAGCCATAAAAAGAGCATAATCGTCAAGCCAGAAGGCATTATTTTTGCAAAAATCGTCAAAATCTCTGGTTGCTTTAAACCTTGAGAACGCTTTCTTCAGCATTTTTATGCGGCCGAAATAAAGCTTATCATAGTCTATTTTATTTGAGTTTCCAAAATCAAAGCTCTCAAACTCTTCACTCGTCAGAAGACCCTCTTCGATTAAAATTTCGGGGTCGATAAAATAGGGATTTCCAGCATAGGACGAGAAGGACTGATACGGCGAGTCCCCATAGTTCGTTGGATTCAGGGGCAAAATCTGCCACCAGGACTGCCCCGCCTTGTGAAGAAAATCTACAAAGGCAAATGCTTCCTTGCCAAATGTGCCTATTCCACCCTTAGAGCAGAGTGAAAAAATAGGCATTAATATTCCGCTTGTTCTCAAATTTATCACTATCCTTTAACGGCTCCTGAGAGCACGCCCTTTATAATATGCTTCTGGCAAATGAAATAAACCGTAATTATAGGGAGCAGACACATAATAATCAGCGCCATTGTTGCGCCATAGTCGACCTGACCGTAGCTTCCCTGTAAATATTGAATATGAATCGGTATTGTGCGATATTCGGTTTTATCAAGCACCAAATACGGAAGCAGATAATCGTTCCAAACCCACATTATTTCAAGAATTCCTACCGAAATATAGGTCGATTTCATAATCGGCGCGACAACCAAAAAGAAGGTTTGAAGGGTGTTGCAGCCGTCGATTGTAGCCGCCTCCTCGATATCGTTCGGTATGCCTTTAACAAAGCCTGTAAACAGAAATACCGCGAGACCTGCGCCAAAGCCTAGATATATAATTGGGATTGTAAACGGTGTATCGAGGGCGAGCTTGTCTGCCGTTTTTGAGAGGGTGAACATGACCATTTGAAACGGGACTACCATTGAGAAAATACAGAGATAGTAAAATATTCTGCAAAAGATGCTATCGACACGGCTTATATACCACGCTGCCATAGATGTGCAAATTAAAATCAACGCAACCGACAACACAGTTATTATTATACTATATAATACCGAAAAATAAAAGGGATAATTTCCGTGAAATATACCTGCTGTGAAATTTTCTAAGCCGACAAAGCTATCGGCATTCGGCAGTGAAAAAAGAGAGGTTTTGATTGCATCGTTATCCTTAAATGAATTATATAAAACGATAATTACGGGCAGAACCCAAGCGGCAGAAATTAATGAAAAAATCCCCGTAAGGAACGCTCTTCCCGTTCTGTCTCGTCTGCTTAAAGAGGTTTCCACTGTTATTTAGCCTCCTTTCTACCCGTTAGATAGAGCTGCGCCAAGGCGATTATTACAACGATAACAAAGAAAATAACAGCCTTCGCCTGACCTACGCCCATATTTGTTGTGCTTTCGTAGAAAGATTTATAAATATTTAAAGCAAGCATTTCGGTTTCCTTAAACGGCTTGCCTCCCGTGAGGGCAAGGTTTTGGTCGAAAAGCTTGAAACCGTTTGTCAGCGACAAAAAGGTACATATTGTAATAGATGGCATAACGGCAGGTATTGTTATTCTACGAAGTAGCTGCCAACCGTTTGCACCGTCAATTTTTGCCGCCTCAACATATTCGTAGGGTACATTTTGAAGTCCTGCGATATAAATTATCATCATATATCCAATCTGTTGCCAACAAACAAGCATTATAAGACCCCAAAATCCATAAGTAGCATTAAGTGCTAGTGTTGAATTTAAAAAACGCATAATTACAGCGTCAAGTATAATCTTCCAAAGGTAGCCAAGTACAATTCCGCCTATTAAATTAGGCATAAAAAATACCGTTCTGAAAATGTTTGAGCCTTTAATACCCTTTGTTAAGACTAAGGCAATGCTAAAAGCTATTACATTTATTAATATTACGGACACCGCCGTGAAGGCTACCGTAAAACCAAAGGATGACAAAAAGCTTTCGTCTGAAAAAGCCTTAATAAAATTTTCAAGACCGACAAAGGATGTGTTTCCTAAGGTTTTAAAGCGGAAGAATGACAGATATATTCCCCATATAAACGGCCATACAAAACCAATACAAAAAGCAATTGCTGTCGGCATAAGAAATATCGGACTATACCGCATTATTGCTCTGCGTTGACTTTTATTGTTGACCGCAGATGGATTAAATCTTTTCATTTTCACTCTGTCGAGTCCTCCTCACTCAAATTTGGGTACGGACTTATTATGCCCGTACCCAAAATAAAATTATTGTTTAGATGCGGTGTACTGCTCTGCCCAACCGTCTACAAAGGCTTTTTCGACCGCTTTCCAATCTCCCTTGCCTGCTGAATATGCAGCAAGTGCATCTACAAGATTTGCACGCCACGTGTCGACATTTGGGGTCGATGAGAATGCCCATGTTACAGAATAGTTTCCTTTATCAACATAGTCTGACATGATTTTAGCAAGTGTATTATCTACGGATTTTGCAGATTTAAACGGAGAAACGAAGCCCATTTTTTCAGCAAGTGCTGTAGTTCCCTTTTCAGAGGTTACAACCCATTTTAAGAAATCGAGGGTTGCCTGTTTTTCGGCGTCAGAGGCTTTGGAATTTACAGCCCAGTAATTTTCGGTACCGCTGCAAAGGCCCTGCTTTTCCTCATCAACGCCGATGTAGATTGGCAAAAATCCGATGTTTTCCTCTCCGATTTCCTTAATATTTGAATATTCCCAGGTACCGTTCTGGTAAAATACTGCTTTCTCTGCCTTAAACTCGGCAGCGGCATCGTTCTGCTCGTTTGTTAGAGTTTCGGGTGAGATAGTTGCATTATTTATATAGAGGTCCCAAATATTTTTGAAATTATCGAGGTAGGTGCCTTTGATTTTTTCAGGCTGAGTTTTTATATTATCCTTTTGGAATTCGTAGAATAGCGGCATATTTGCAAGGTGGCCTGCAAAACGCCAACTGGAAGATGAAGCAAGACCTGATGAAGTGAAGGCGGAAAATCCAAGCTCATCTTTTCTTGAGGTTATATCTTCTGCTATCTCTTTAAGTTTTTCGAACGAGGTAATATCTTCGATGCTATAGCCCGCCTCTTTTAAAAGCTTTTTGTTGGTTATAAGACCAAAAGCTTCATAAACATAGCCGATTCCGTAAACAGCGTCGTCCTGTTTTAGTGCAAAATCGTCGGAGGTGAGTTCCTTATATACATCAGTATCTGAAAGGTCCATACAATAATCCTTCCAAGATTCAAGACCCACTATTCCGTTTACCTGAAATAGTGTTGGTGCGTTGTCCTTGTCAATTTCTGCTGTGAGGGTTTGCTCGTAGGTACCCTCGGCTGCGGTTACTACCTTTACATCAACGCCGGTTTCGGCAGTATATTCCTTGGCGAGTTCCTGCCAGGCAGCGTCTTGTTCGGGTTTGAAATTAAGATAATAGACAGATGCTGTGTCGTCCTTTGCGCCGCAACCCGATAAAAGTCCTACTGTGAGAACAATCGAGAGCGCCACTGATAAAAATTTTTTCATAACTTTCCTCCTGATTATTATTTGCAATATAATATTTATGATTTTTTATATTGCAGGATGTATTATAGCATAATTTTTGTGCATTTGCAACAAATATTTATACTCTGTTAAATATGTTTTTGCATATTTTGTATAAATTTGACATATTTTCTAAGATATAGCAGATTGCCGTCGAAAGACTTACAAATTATACTTCAATTGCTATTATTATGCACAACTTAAAAACAAAGATGTAAAAAAAGACCTCAGTTTTTACTGAGGTCTTTTTTTATATTTAATTTTACTGCTTAAGCATAACTCCGCTTGAAGAGAGAGTGTTTATGATTTTGTCGGTTACTTCCTTTACCTCTTCGCCGGTCAGCGTACGCTCGGGGTGAGAGAAGCGAATTCTGATAGTGATAGATTTACCGCTTTCATCAGTATATATATCCGATACCGATACGCCTTTGATGAGGGAGCTGTTCTGCTCATCGATAGCGGCCTTGATTGTGCTGAATTTATCTGCCACGAAGGAAAGGTCAATTTCCATCTCGGGAAAACGTCCCGGTTCTTCGTAAGCGATGCTTGCATTTGCAATTTGTGCGAAGTCGCGCATATCGATTTCGGAATACACGATGGCTGCCTTTTTGTCGATTTTTTTAGAAACGGTAGGATGAACAATACCTATTTCGCCGATTATTTTACCGTCGCAAATAATCGTGTTTAGATTTCGAGGATGCTGATAGCTTTTAGCTTCGGTTTTGCTTTCAAAGCATAACTCTTTATGCTTAATGTCATCAGCAATTACGGAAAGCATACCCCTGAGCTCGAAATAAAGGGCTTCAACCGATTTAGTCTTGCTGAAAAGTGTTATAGCAAGTTTTTTCTGCTCGTTACATAGGTTATCGGCATTAAGTCCGTTAATTACCCTGCCGATTTCGAAAACTCCGAAATCAGACGAAAATCCGGTGTTATACTTAACCTGACAAAGCTGTGTTGGGATTATTGATTTACGGATGGTTTCGATATTGGGATTAACCGCACCAACAAGCTTGATATTATCTTCGATTTCAATTCCCAGTGCTTTATATTCGTCGTGATATGCCCAAACATAAGAATGAAGCTCGTGCAGAGAATAGCGCTTTACAAGGATATCCTTTACCCTATCCTCAGCAGATTTTTCCAGGTCGGCACGTACGGGCAGAATTGGCGCAGATACTGTGTTGATATCGAAATTATCATATCCGTAGATACGGGTGATTTCTTCGATTATATCAGCCTTAAGGGTTACGTCCTTTGTAGCGCGCCAGCTTGGAACGGTGACGCTGAAATTATCGCCATCAAGCTTAACCTTGAAGCCCAACGACTCGAGGGTTTTGACAATTCTATCGTTGGTGATTTCGATGCCTGTATAGCGGTTTACAAACGCCTTATCAAAGTCGAGCTTTATAGTTTCGTAGTTGAAGGCTTGTTCGTCTGTGAGGCTTGAGACCACCTTAACTCCCGAATCTATATCGGTTAACAGTTTTACAAAACGGGCAATAGCCGGAACGGTCATTTCAGGGTCGAGGCATTTTTCATAACGCATTGACGCATCGGTTCTATGGGCAAGGCGGACGGTAGATTTTCTTATAGACACGGCATCAAAGGTTGCAGATTCGAGTGTAAGACGAGTCGTATCGTCGACGATTTCAGAATCGAGTCCGCCCATAATACCGGCGATTGCAACAGGTGTGTTATCGTTGCAAATCATAAGGGTGTTTTCATCTATATTGCGTTCTACACCATCGAGAGTAGTAAACACAAAAGGTTTGTCAAAACGCTTTATACGAAGTTTCTCAACCTTTCTGGAGTCGAAGGCGTGCATTGGCTGACCCATTTCAAGCATAAGGTAGTTTGTGAGGTCGGCAAGAAGATTTATGCCCCTCATTCCGCAGTAGAAAAGGCGGATACGCATATTTACGGGGCTTACATTTTTTGTAATATTTTCAACCTGAAGACAGGAATATCTCTGACAAAGACTGTCTTCGATTTTCATATCTATTTTAGGAAGATTTTTATAATCGTCGAGATTTACGGTGTCAAGCGGTTTTAAAGGTCTATCAGCCAAGGCGGCAAATTCACGCGCAATTCCATAATGACCCCAAAGGTCAGGGCGGTTTGTTAGTGATTTATTATCAACCTCGAAGACGATATCCTCAATCTGATAAAGTTCTTTTATATCGGTGCCGTTTTTAACTTCCTCGGCGATGTCCATAATACCGGAATTGTCGTCGCTTATGCCGATTTCCTTTTCGCTGCAGCACATACCGTATGAGGTATAGCCTGCAAGGGCGCGCGGAGAGATGGTTATATCACCGATTTTTGCTCCAACCTTAGCAAAGGCAGTTTTCATTCCAACACGGACATTAGGCGCGCCGCAGACAACATCGGTAAGACTACCGTCGCCTGCATCGACCTTCAAAAGATGAAGTTTTTTTGAATCGGGATGCTCGTCAACCGATTTGATTTCGGCAACAACAATTCCTTCAATATCGCTTCCCTTAAAGAAGATTTCGTTTTCAACCTCTGCGGTAGAGAGGGAAAACTGATTTATAAGCTTAAGCTTGTCAAGACCCGATAAATCAACAAAATCGGAAATCCAGTTCATTGATAATAACATAGCAGACTCTCCTTTCCTATTCGTCGTCGGTAAACTGTGAAAGACTTTTGAGGCTTCCGCTGTTTAGGTCGCGAATATCTTTAACGCCGTATTTCATCATTGCAAGACGGGTAAGGCCTAAACCAAAGGCAAAGCCTGTATACTCTTCGGGGTCGATTCCGCCGGATTTGAGAACCTCGGGATGTATCATTCCGCAAGGGCAAAGCTCGAGCCATCCGCTGTGCTTACAAGAGGGGCAACCCTCTCCGCCGCAAATAGCGCAGCTTATATCAAGCTCGAACCCAGGCTCGACGAATGGGAAAAATCCTGGGCGCAGACGCACCTTAACATCCCTTTTGAAGACCTCGGAAAGCATTGTTTTCATAAAGAAAATCAGGTTTGAAATAGAAATATCCTTGTCGACCATAACGCCTTCCATCTGAAAGAAGGTGTTTTCGTGACAGGCATCGGTTGCCTCGTTTCTAAAACATCTGCCAGGAAAAATTGCCTTTATCGGTTTGCCCTCATTTACAAGGGCAGACTTATATTTTTTATAAATCGCATTTTGTGCAGCAGAGGTGTGTGATTTTAAGAGCTGACCGTTTTCAAGATAATAGGTATCCTGCATATCACGGGCGGGGTGATGCTTTGGGATATTTAAAGCTTCAAAGCACTCGTAATCTGTTACTACCTCGCTATAATCTTCCACATTAAAGCCCATAGATTTGAAGATACGCTCACATTCACGCTGAACCAAGGTTATAGGATGGTACGAGCCGCGAGAAAGGTTTGCGGGAACAGAAAGGTCGAACTCGGGCATAGAGCCAATTTCCCTTTCGATTTCCTTTTCCTTAAGCTCTTTCATTTTTAAAGCAATTTGCTCGGTTGCCTCGTTTTTAAGAACGTTGACCTTTCCGCCAAAATCTTTCTTCTCTTCAACCGACAGGTCTTTCATACCCTTAAGAAGCTCGGTAATGCTACCTTTTTTACCAAGATATGAAACCCTGATGTTTTCAAGCTCGTCAAGAGATTGCGCAGCCGCAAGCTCGGTTTCGAAGCTTTGCTTTACTGCAGTAAGTTTTTCTGTCATAACTTTCCTCCAAAAAATAAAACGTCCCATACGAAGTATGAGACGAAAAAATCCGCGGTACCACTCAAATTGCGGCAAAGCCGCCACTCGATTATGCTTTAATGCAGCAAATACATCCTGCTTTTAACAGGCAGCTCGCGAGGTGAAATTCGGAAAACAGACACCTATGGCTTTACACCTGCCGCCACTCTCTTAAAAGGTTGGTCTGAACTCCTACTGAAACTCGGTCTCAGCATTTAAAATATTACCAAATAATTATACACAGAAGACACCTATATTGTCAAGTCTTATTTTGTGCCGGTGGAGCCGAAGCCGCCCTCTCCTCTTTCGGTCTCATCAAGTGAGTTTACCTCGGTGAATCTTACTGCGAGGTATGGCGCGATAACAATTTGGGCAATTCTCTCCCCAGCGTCGATTTTTGCCTCACTGTCGGAATGATTGTGAAGGGCAACCATAATTTCTCCTCGATAATCAGAGTCGATAACGCCGACCTTATTTGCAGGGGCTAGTCCCCTTTTGGTTGCTATGCCGCTTCTGGCATAAATGAGACCGACATATCCCTCGGGGATTTCCATAGCGAGTCCTGTATGGACAAGCTTTGTCTCGCCCGATTTGAAGGTTATTTCTCCCTCAGAAGAATATAGGTCTGCACCTGCGGCACTTGCCGACCCATAGGACGGGATTACCGCTTTATCATTTAATTTTTTGATTTTAAGTTCCATCATTTTGACACACCGTCCAGAGCTGTATCCCCGTCCCAGAGGACAACTCTGCCTTCCGTTAAAGATTTTTTAACATCTATAATACGCTGATTTGAAGAGCCTTTAAAGCGCAAATTCGGATTTTTGAGGGAGTTTACAAATCTACCGTCGATAAGAATATCAATATTAGAAATCATTTCCTTAGTGGTATCAGGATTTCCGAGTCTATAAGCTAAGATATCCTTTTCAAAATCGTAGCCGGTATAGCACCAGACATCCTTGTTTGGAAATTTTGACCTGACCTCGCGAAGCAGTTTTACAAGAGTTGGTTGATTTTGCGGCTCGAACGGTTCGCCACCGAGGAGTGACAGTCCTCTTATATAGTCCCTATCGAGAGCGTTTAGAATTTGGTTTATTTCGGCTTCACCAAAGGTATTGCCGTAAGAAAAATTCCAAGCCTCCGCATTAAAGCAGCCCTCACACCGATGGGTGCAGCCACTTACAAAGAGCGAAACCCTTATACCCTCTCCGTTAGCGACATCGTTAAATTTTATTGTTGCATAGTTCAAGACGTTTACCTCTTAGAGATGCAGAACTCTGGCCTTAATTTCCTTTGTTTTGCCGACATTCCAGAAATTTTCGCCCAAATATCCGCAGGTTCTTCTTGTTACGTTCATCTTAGAGTGGTCCTTATTAGAGCAGCAAGGGCACTCCCATTCAAAATCGTCATTGACGATTATTTCTCCGTCAAATCCGCAGACGTGACAATAGTCGGATTTCGTGTTGAATTCGGCATACTGAATATGGTCGTAAATAAATTTAACTATCTCTTCTAATGCGGCAAGATTGTGGCGCATATTCGGAATTTCAACATAGGAAATCGCACCGCCTGAAGAAATTTTTTGGAACTGGCTTTCAAAATCGAACTTCCTAAAGGCATCAATTTCCTCACGGACATCAACGTGGTATGAATTGGTGTAATAACCCTTGTCGGTTATATCCTCAATGCTGCCGAAACGCTGCTTATCAATTCGCGCAAAGCGATAGCACAGAGACTCTGCCGGTGTTCCGTAAAGAGCAAAGCCGATATTTGTTTCTTCTTTCCAACGGTCTGTTGCTGCCCTCATATGCTTCATAACGCGAAGAGCAAACTCCTCGCCGACAGGGTCGGTATGGCTTACCCCCTTCATAAGCTTTGTAACCTCATAAAGACCGATATATCCAAGAGAAATTGATGAATATCCTCCATAAAGCAGCGGCTTTATGCTTTCGCCCTTAGGAAGACGGGCAATTGCTCCGTACTGCCAATGAACAGGACTTGCATCGGTTGTAATTTTAGAAACCGCTTCGTGACGGCACATAAGCGCCTCAAAGCAAAGCTCAAGCCTTTCATCAAAAATCTGCCAAAACTTTTCTTCGTCACCCTTTGCAAGAATTGCAATCTGAGGAAGATTGAGGCTTACAACCCCTTGATTAAAACGGCCCTCAAATTTATACTCGCCGTTTTCGTCCTTCCAGGGAGATAGGAAGGAACGGCAACCCATTGGGCTGAAAACATTTCCGTCGTAATGCTCACGCATTTTTTTAGCCGAAATATAATCGGGATAAAGTCTCTTTGCAGAGCATTTAACAGCAAGTTTAGTTATATAGTCGTACTTGCCGCCCTTTAGACAATTGTGCTCGTCGAGAACATAGACAAGCTTCGGGAATGCGGGTGTTACAAAAACACCAACCTCATTTTTAATTCCCTCATAGCGTTGACGAAGAATTTCCTCAATTATAAGGGCGTTTTCCTCAATATATTCATCATTTTCTTCGAGGTTTAAAAAGAGCGTTACAAAGGGAGACTGACCATTAGTGGTCATAAGGGTGTTGATTTGATATTGAATAGTTTGAACACCGCTTTTAAGCTCTTCGCGAAGTCGATAATCTACAAGGCTTTTAAGGTTTTCTTCAGACAGTTCTTCCTTTGCCGAGGCTTTAATCTGACGCTCGAACTTCTCACGGCTTAGACGCAGATATTTCCCAAGGTGTTTAACATCAACCGACTGTCCGCCATACTGACTGCTGGCTACGGCGGCGATAATCTGGGTGACGATTGTACAAGCAACCTGAAAGCTTTTAGGGCTTTCGATAAGCTTGCCGTTCATAACTGTTCCTTTATCGAGCATATCGCCGATATTAATAAGGCAACAGTTGAAAATTGGTTGAATGAAATAATCGGCATCGTGGAAATGAATTGCGCCCTCATCGTGAGCCTTGCTGATTTTTTCGGGCAAGAGGACACGGCGGGTCAGGTCCTTAGAAACCTCGCCTGCAATAAGGTCACGCTGGGTTGAAGCAACGACGGCGTTTTTATTGGAATTTTCCTCCATAACATCCTTATTGCTGTTTTGGATTAGTGTTAGGATAGACTCGTCGGTGGTGTTTGCCTTACGCACAAGGGCTCTGCTATAGCGGTATATAATATAGGTTTTAGCAAGAACGAATTTGCCAAGAGCCATAAGCGATTGTTCAACAATATCCTGAATATCTTCAACAAGAAGGCGCTCACGGTTCTTAGCCTCGATACCGCTTACAATACCTTCTATCTGCTCTGCAGTTACCCTTTCCTCAGGTGCTACAGCATCGTTTGCTTTTGAGAGCGCGATTATGATTTTACTGCGGTCAAAATCGACAACAGAGCCATCTCTTTTGATAACCTTCATATGTTTTCTCCTTATGTCATACACAATATATTGCGTTTTTTGTTGGTGAGTATTTATTATTATATACAATATATTCGAAAAATGCAACCCTTTTATTACATTATGGAAAAATTTTTATAAAACAAAAAAAAAGAACCAAATGGTTCTCTTAAAAAACTGAATTTTTAATAATTTTCTCGAACAGTTCTTTTGCTCTTTGGTCTTCACCTGAAAGATGCAGATAGCCAAAAAGGGCTTCGAGACCTGTAGCAGAATGATACTCTCCTACAGAGGCGTTTTTAGGGATTGAATTGACATGAGAGTTGCGTCCCCTTTTATATACCGACAGCTCGGTATCGGTGAGTTCGCTTTCGATAATCTTGAAAGCCGCTGCCTGAGCTCCTGCCTTTACAAGCTTTACCGACTCAGAATGAAGCTCTCCCGACGGGCGATTTGTTTCGGCAAGCATTTCACGCACAAGAAGACCGTAATAAGCATCTCCGACAAATGCAAGAACCCCTGGGCTCAAATTATTTACATTCATAGTCTAAATCACCCTACGACACATATTCAAACTCGATATCGTATACATTTACGATATCGCCATCCTGAACGCCAAGGTCGATTAATGCCTTGATTATTCCGCTTTGCTGCAGAGTGCGCTGGAAATATTGAAGCGATTCGTAGTCGTCAGGGTCGACCGTTTCGAGAATTTTAAGCAGCCATTCTGCATTATCGATAACATAGACGCCGTTTTCAACCCTGGCAGTAAATGTTCTTTTGTTTGTGTCGACAATCGGCTGTTCGGGGGCGGGTTCCGGTTCAAAAATTTTGATAGCGGGAAGTTTTGCAAGCTCTGCCGCAACAAAATTTATAAGCTCTGCGGTACCCTCGGAAATAGGCGCCATAATCGGAAAGAATTCATACCCTTCAGAGTTGAAATATTTCTTCAAATCCTCTACCGTTTGCTCATCGGCAAGGTCGCACTTGTTTCCCACAACAATTTGTGGACGGTCGGTGAGCTCTTGACTGAAGACACCGAGCTCACGATTGATTGCATTGAAATCTTCAATCGGGTCTCTTCCCTCGCTTCCCGACACATCGATTACATGAAGCAGCAGTCTGCAACGTTCGACGTGGCGCAAAAACTCATGTCCTAGACCTACACCGTCACCTGCGCCCTCAATAAGACCTGGGATGTCTGCCATTACAAAGGAAGAGCCATCACCCATATTTACAACGCCTAGAACAGGGGTGAGGGTTGTAAAATGGTAGTTTGCAATTTTAGGTTTTGCCTCGCTTACGACCGAAACCAAGGTTGATTTTCCAACATTAGGGAAGCCGATGAGGCCTACATCAGCAAGTAGTTTTAGCTCAAGCGTTACATCAAGCTCTTCGCCAGACATACCGGGTTTTGAAAAGCGAGGAAACTGACGAGTAGAGGTTGAAAAATGCATATTACCCCATCCGCCGTTACCGCCTTTTGCAACAACGGTTGGCTCTGATGAAGAAATGTCCGCAATAATTCTGCCCGTTTCGGCATCCTTTATCAAGGTGCCGACAGGAACCGAAATCACAAGATTTTTTGCGCTTTTGCCCGTGCAACGCGATGCTCCGCCGTTTTGGCCGTTTTCAGCGACATATTTGCGCTTATATCTGAAATCTGCCAAGGTTGACAGATTTGTGTCGGCTACAAAGACAATGTCTCCACCCCTACCGCCGTCTCCGCCGTCGGGTCCGCCTGCAGCAACATATTTTTCACGATGAAAGGAAACGGCGCCGTTTCCGCCGTCGCCCGCCTTTAGGTGAATTTTGGCAATATCAACAAACATATGGTCAACTCCGTTTTTTGTGACTTTAAAATTTGTTATTATAAGAAATAAAGCTCGGCTTATTTGCCGAGCTTTAAAATTACGAGTTTACTGCTCTACAGCGTAGATGCTTACCTGCTTACGGTCGCGGCCTAAACGCTCGAACTTAACCTTACCGTCGATAAGAGCAAATAAGGTGTCGTCGGAACCGATGCCGACATTGTTGCCCGGATGAATTTTAGTTCCTCTTTGACGAACGAGGATATTTCCAGCAAGAACAAACTGACCGTCTGCACGCTTAACACCAAGACGTTTAGACTCACTGTCACGGCCGTTCTTGGTTGAACCCATACCTTTTTTGTGGGCAAATAACTGAATGTTAATCTTTAACATGATTACACCTCCGAATTTACATTAATGCAGTTTGGATACTGCAAACTTAGTTGTTGCATATGAACTTTGAAGCCTTCAAGCACTACCCTGCTCTCTTTAGAGGGAGAGAGAATTTTAACGGTCATTTCACCATCTTTTTCGGTGATTTGCGCCTTGTCACCAATAACATCGGTTATTGTGTTGGCCGCCATATAGACAGCCGAAGAAACCGAAGCGCAAACAAGCCGTCCAAGCTCGTCATTCATATCAACAGTACAATGTCCTTTAACGGAAAAACCGTTAGCCGACAATCTGACATTTGTCATAATTATACAATCTCGGTAATTTGTACTTTGGTGTAGGGCTGTCTGTGTCCCATTTTGCGAGCGCTGCCCTTTTTGGGTTTATAGGTGAAGACGGTTATCTTCTTACCCTTACCGTTTTTAACAACAGTTCCCTTAACCGAAGCATCCTTAACATAGGGCTTACCTAATTTCAGAGCAGCGGTTTTCTTAACAGCGACAACCTTGTCAAAAACAACCTCAGCGTTTTCTTCAGCATCAAGCTTTTCAACATAGATAAAGTCGCCCTCTTCTACGCGATACTGCTTTCCGCCGGTTTCGATAATAGCGTACATTTTTTGGCACCTGCCTTAATATAAGTCTCGCTACAGAAGGCGTGCTACAAGGCGCAACTTAAAAAGCCCTCAATATGCGGCTTGACTATTTTACCACTAATTAGATAATAAGTCAAGAGTTTTTTTACTTTAACTAAAAAGAAATCTCCGAACAAAAATGTCCGGAGATTTTTAGGTTTTTATTCAGCAGCCTCTTCGATAGTTTCAGCAACAGACTCTGCCACAACGACCTCTTCTTCAGAAGCAGTTGCAACAACAGCGTCCTCAGCGGTTTCTTCGGGTTGCTCAACAACTTCGGGCTCAAGCAAAGCGCGGATAGAAAGGCTTACGCGCTTCTTATCAAAGTCAACATCGGTGATTTTAGCCTCGACCTCTTGTCCGACAGTAAGCTCGTCCTGAGGTTTAGCAACATGCTTATTGGCAATTTGAGAGATGTGAATAAGTCCGTCAATACCAGGAATTACGCGGGCAAACGCACCGTATGTAGTCATACTTACGATGGTAACCTTAGCGGTGTCGCCTACGCTGAAGCTGTTTTGGAAGATGGTCCAAGGATTTTCTTCTTCCTTTTTATAGCCAAGAGAAATCTTTCTTTTCTCTTTATCTACAGCCTTTACATAAACCTCAACGGTATCGCCCACAAGGACAACCTCAGAGGGATTCTTAATGCGCTGCCAAGAAAGCTCGGACACGTGAATCATTCCGTCAACGCCACCGAGGTCAACAAATGCACCATAGCCGGTTAAAGACTTAACTGTGCCGGTAAAGCGGTCGCCAACATTGATTTCGTCCCAGAATTTCTGCATTTCTTCTTTTCTCTGCTCACGAAGGACAGAACGGATTGAGCCGATGGCACGTCTTCTTCTGCCGATTTCGATAATTCTGAAGGAAACCTCTTTTCCCTTAAGCTCATCAAGAGAATCGTTTCTTGAAAGGGTTGCCTGTGATGCGGGAACAAAAATGCGCATAGAGTCAGCAACGACAACAACGCCGCCCTTGATAACTTCAGTAACGGTGCCGTTTAAGACCTCACCCGATTCTTTAGCGGCAACGATTTTATCCCAGCCTGCAATAGCGTCATAGCGGCGCTTAGAAAGCATTGCAGTGCCTTCCATATCGTCGGTTTTCATGATGATAAGGTCAAGCTCGTCGCCAACCTTAACTTCTTTTGTTAAATCAAGAGAACGGTCGTATGAATATTCCTCAGCGGTCACATAACCTGTAAGACCTCTGCTATAGTCAACTAAAATTTCGGTAGGTGTTACCTGAACAACAACACCCTTAACCTTTTTGTCTGAGTTCAGACTGTCGAGTGATGCCTCGAATGCCTCTTCGTCGGTCATTTCTTCGAAAGATTTTTGAACAACTTCTGTTACCTCGGTTTGTTCTTCAACCGGCTTTAAAATTTCTGTCATGGTTTTAATAACCTCCTTAATAATTGCCGCAGGGGTTGATGCCCCCGCAACTACGCCTATGGATTTTGAGGCTTTAAAGAAATGGGCTTCGAGTTCGCACGCGGTTTCAATCTGAAAAGTGTTTTTACAGTTTTCACTGCAAACGTCATAAAGCTTTCTTGTGTTTGAACTGTGACGGCCGCCGACTACTATCATAGTATCGTTTTGGCGTGACAATTCTGCTGCTTCTGTTTGTCGCATAGAGGTAGCGTTACATATTGTACCAAATATCCTCGGATTTGTACAGTATTTTTTTAAAAATTTTTCACATTTTTCCCAAGTTTTTTTATTAAATGTCGTTTGGGCAACAACCGTGAGGGTCTGTTCTTTGAGATTTGGATTGCTTAAGAGTAGGTTTTCAAGAGATTTTTCATCCTCGAAAACAAAGGCTTCCCCATTTGTGTGCCCTATTATCCCAATTACTTCTTTATGATTTTCATCCCCTGCGATAAGCACCGGTTGACCGTCAGTCGACGCCTCTTTAACAACTTTATGAATTTTTGCAACAAAGGGACAGGTTGCATCGACCGTTTTGACCGAAGATGCTTCTGCCTGTTTCATTATTTCCTCAGGTACGCCGTGTGAGCGAATTACAAGGACTTCCCCAACCTTTGCTTCACTTACATCCTCTATTACACGGACACCTTTACTCTCTAAATCGGAAACGAGCTGAGGATTGTGAATTATAGGACCTAAAGTACAAACCTTTTGCCCCTCGTCAATAAGCTCATAAACAGTATCGACCGCACGCTTTACTCCAAAGCAAAAGCCTGCTGTTTCGGCAAGTGTTATTTTCAATGTTTCATCTCCCAAAGCTTTGTTATTTCATCGGTAACGCGGTTTACTATATTCTTCATATTTGCGCGTTCAGAAAGCTCTTTATCGACAAGCTCGTTATATTTTATAAGACTGCCTATTCGAATTGTGGTTTTTTTAAAGATATTAAAAGCACCATTTCTGTAAACGCTTACAGGCAGAATATCAGCCTTTGTGTTCATTGCAATATATGCAACGCCCGACTTAGCCTTTCTTGGCGCACCTGTTTTATAGCGGGTACCCTCAGGGTAGATACCGAGTATTTTGCCCTCTCTTAATATTTTTTCTGCCGTATGAATTGCTGTCATATCGCCCTTTCCCCTATCGACCGGAAAAACGCCGGCAGCAGACAAAACATTTTTAACCACAGGGATTTTAAAAAGCTCTGCCTTAGCCATAAAATGAATTTGGTTTTTGAAAATGGCTACCTTGAAAAACGGGTCGCTCATAGAGGTGTGGTTAGAGCAAAGGATATACGAGCTATCCTTAGGAATGTTTTCTTTTCCTATAATCTTTACCGGCAAAAGCCAGATAAAAAAGGGGTATATAACTGCCCTTGCAAACCTATAAAATGCTGACATTATGCCTTTATACCATCCTTAACAATGTTTATAAGTAATTCTAGAGATTGGTCGAAAGAAAGCTTTGTCGTGTCGGCAAGAACAGCATCGTCCGCCTGTTTTAAGGGGGCTATCGGACGGTGAGAATCGTTATAGTCACGCTTTTTCATATCCTCAAGCACCTCATCAAAGGAAACCTGCTGACCCTTTTCCAAAAGCTCTTTAAGACGGCGGTTTGCCCTTACCTCAACATCGGCGGTAAGGAATATTTTAACCTTGGCATCGGGAAGCACCACCGTTCCGATATCACGTCCGTCCATAACAACATTATTGTTTTTTGCCAGATTTCTTTGCATATCGAGAAGAAAGGCCCGAACAGACGGTTTTGCCGAAACGGCAGACGCCATCATTGAAGCAAGCGGTGTTCTAATATTGTCGGAGACATCCTCCCCGTCAAGAAAAACCCTTTGTTCACCGTTTATAAAACGGATATCAACCGAGGTGTCGGACAAGACGGCATCTAAATCCCCCTCTAAAGAGGTGTCGAAGCCTTTTTGTGAAAATTTAAGGCCGACTGCACGATATAACGCGCCAGTGTCGACATAGATATAGCTGAGCTTTGATGCAAGAAGTCGCGAAAGAGTGCTTTTGCCTGCCCCTGCAGGACCGTCGATTGCAATATTAATCATATAGTTTTCTCCTCACTATACTGAAATTCCGGCAAGGTAGCCGGTTGAAAATGCCGTTTGTAAATTAAATCCGCCCGTGAAGCAGTCGACATCTATTATTTCGCCTGCGAAATAAAGCCCGTTTATAAGCTTTGACTGCATAGTTTTCGGGTCTATTTCCTTAAGAGAAATTCCGCCCGAGGTTATAACCGCCTCTTCTATGGGGCGAAGCCTTAATATATGAAGGGTTAAACCTTTAAGCTCTGATATTAGGCGGTTTCTTTCTTCTTTTGTTATGCTGTTGACCTTTTTCCTTGGGTTGATTTTCGTATTATGTACCACAACAGAAATAAGTCTTTTGGGAAGCAGAGCGTCGAGAGAATTTATAAAATCCTTATTCGGCTCT
>JAGBUC010000064.1 GCA_017630985.1 Clostridia bacterium | reverse complement strand
GGGCAGGGACCGTACACCTCTCTTTATGATTTCTGCCTTAGAAATTCGGGCAGAGATTTCAACCGTCGCGCACTTGAGGGGCTTATAAAAAGCGGAGCGCTCGACGGACTTGAGCTTAACAGAAAAACTATGCTCAGGGGAACTGACGCGGTACTTTCCGCGGCATCCGATAGACAGCGTTACTATAGTGCGGGTCAGATGGACCTTTTTGGAGACTCTGAAGAGGGAAATACCTTTACGCTTGAACCCTGTGACGAAATGCCCGACGAGTTAAAGCTTGCTATGGAAAAAGAGGCAACGGGACTTTATCTTTCGGGACATCCTATGCAGGCATACTTAGCGTATGCTAAAGCTATAAAAGCACCAAGTGTGCGAAGCATACTTTCGGGAGCCGTTGACGATAACAGCAGGGTGAGGGTACCCTTGCTTATAACCTCTGTGCGTTTGCGTCAGATAAAGAATGACGGCATTATGGCAAATATTATCGGAGAGGATACTACGGGAAGCATAGGCATTACCGCATTTAACCGAGCCGTAGCCGAGAGTAAGCACCTTATAACAGAGGGAAACATTTTGTTGGTGTCGGGCAGAGTTCAGGAAAGGGAAGACCGTCCGTTTGAAATAACGGCAGACAAATTCGAACTTATTCCAAAATCGGCATTGGACATTTTACCAACACAAAAGCGTGTTAAAAGCGGACTTTATTTAAGGGTCGAAAGCTTAAATTCTCCCTCAATGGACGAGGTAAAAAAACAACTTTTCTTATATTCGGGCGAAACTGCCGTATATGTTGTAGAGTCTGTAGGAAAGAAACTTTTAGCCCCAAAAAATCTGTGGGTAACACCGTCATATGAGCTTATTTCAGAGCTTGAACAAATTTTAGGCAAAGAAAATGTAAAATTAGTTGAATAATTTCAGTTTTTGTTGTATAATGGACTGAAAATAATAACAATATAACACTGTGGAGTGAAGATATATGAAAACAATCGCTGTTTTAACCAGCGGCGGCGACGCCCCTGGAATGAATTCGGCAATCCGTGCAGTTGTTCGTGCGGGAATTGCAATGGGAATGAATGTTAAGGGTATAAAACGAGGTTATGCAGGTCTTATCGACGGCGATATTGTAGACCTTAATGCTCGTTCTGTGTCTGATATTATAAACCGAGGCGGCACAATGCTATATACCGCAAGATGTCCCGAGTTCAAAACCGAGGAGGGCGTTTTAAAGGCGGTCGAAACCTGTAAAAAAGAGGGTATAGACGGCATAGTTGTAATTGGCGGTGACGGCTCTTTTAGAGGCGCTCGTGACCTCTCTATTCACGGAATTCCTTGTGTGGGAGTTCCCGGAACTATTGATAACGATATTTCGTCGACCGAATATACAATAGGCTATGACACAGCTATGAATACCGCGATGGAAATGATTGATAAAATACGTGACACGGCACAATCGCACGAGCGTTGCAGTGTTGTCGAGGTTATGGGCCGTCATGCAGGATATATTGCTCTTCAAACTGGTATTGCCTGCGGTGCAGTATCTATTTTGGTCCCCGAAATAGAGTACGACCTTCAAAAAGATGTTATTGATAAAATCCGTAAAATTCAGAAGACAGGTAAAAAGCATTTTATCGTTGTTGTTGCTGAGGGAGTTGGCGGCGTCGAAGAGCTTGCCGACAGAATTGAGCAGGCGACAGGAATCGACTCGAGAGCAACCATTTTAGGACACGTTCAGCGTGGCGGAAACCCGACCGTTCGTGACAGAGTAATGGCAAGTCAGCTTGGCTATCATGCGGTAGAACTTTTAAACAAGGGCATTGGAAACCGCGTTGTTACCTTTGTAAACAACAAAATCGGCGATGAAGATATTTATGAAGCTCTTGCGATGAAAAAGGTTTTCGACATGGACGAGTATAATATGGCAACCGCAATTTCTATATAAAGGGTAAATTTGCGGTAATAATCTAGTAACTTTTATAAATAAAAAATCTCTTGCAAGGTTGCAAGAGATTTTTTGTTTTATTCAGTTTTTCCTTCGTGCTTTGCAACGACCGAGTGAATTTTATCGGCGGGGTCGAGCAGCTTACTGATAGAGTTGTCGCAATTGATTGTATCAACAAGAAGAGCTATGTATTTTGACATATTAACATTGCAGTACCACTCTCTTGAGAGAAGTTCAGGAGTATTATAGATAAGGTTTGTGGTGAAAATTTTATCTATAAGTCCGTTTGCATAATATTCATCAAACTTTTCAAGTCCGTTAACAAAAAGTCCGAAGGTTGAGAAAATGAATATTCTTCTTGCTCCCTTTTCCTTAAGCTTTGCGGCAATATCAAGCATAGATTCACCCGAAGAAATCATATCGTCAACAAGGATGAGGTCCATTCCCATAACATCTTTACCGAGGAATTCGTGTGCAACAATGGGGTTGCGGCCGTCGACGATTGTAGAATAGTCTCTTCTCTTGTAGAACATACCGAGGTCAAGGCCTAAAACAGATGAATAGTATATACATCTGCCCATTCCGCCCTCATCAGGAGATACTATCATAGTTTTGTCAGGGTCGAGCTTAATGTCGGGTGTGCTGCGAAGAAGAGCCTTAATCATCTGGTAGGCAGCTTGTACATTATCAAAACCGTCAAGGGGGATTGCATTATTAACACGGGGGTCGTGTGCATCAAAGGTGATAAAGTTTTTAACACCCATAGCCATAAGCTCTTGAAGAGCCATTGCACAGTCCATAGACTCTCTGGTGGTGCGTCTGTGCTGTCTGCCTTCGTAAAGCATAGGCATAATAACATTAACGCGGCGCGCCTTTCCGCCCATAGCCGCAATAATGCGCTTTAGGTCTTGGAAATGGTCGTCCGGGCTCATCGGAACCTCTTTGCCGTACATATTATACGTTACGCTGTAATTAAAGCAGTCGCAAATTATATATGCGTCAAGTCCTCTTGCAGAGTGCTTAAAAACACCCTTTGCCTCGCCCGTTCCAAAACGGGGACAGCTTGCGTTTATAACAAAAGACTTTTCCTCGGGAGTTCCTCTCCACTGCATAAGATAATAATCAACCTGTTTTGCAATTTCTTCACAGCCTCGCATAGCGACGATAGCAAGGTCGCCATAAGGAGTGTGAGTTAAATCAATAGATGCCATAAAAACCCTCCGTATGTATATATATATTACTATAATATAATACCACATATTTAAAAGTTTACAAGAAAAATTTTAACAAAATCGCCTAAAAACGATAAAATTTTTATATTGTTTGAAAAGTTGACAAATAAGTGTGTCCGTTATATAATAAAATTACTTATGTAAACATATAAATTCCGCCAAAAAGGATGTTAAAAATTATGCAATGGACTTCATTAAACGATTTACGTGAAAAATACCTTTCCTTTTTTGAAAGCAAGGGGCATTTAAGGCTTCCGAGCTTCTCGCTGGTTCCGCAAGGCGATAAATCACTTTTGCTTATAAATTCCGGAATGGCACCGATGAAAAAATACTTTACAGGTGAGGTAACACCTCCAAGAAACCGTGTTACTACCTGCCAGAAATGTATCCGCACACCCGACCTCGAGCGTGTGGGTCATACTGCGCGCCACGGCACATATTTTGAAATGCTTGGAAACTTTTCTTTCGGTGATTATTTTAAGAATGAAGCTATCGAATGGGCTTGGGAGTTTTTAACCAAAACCCTCGAAATTCCAAGTGACTTACTTTGGCCCTCGGTTTATGAAGAGGACGATGAAGCATATGCTTTATGGAAGGACAAAATTGGGGTGCCCGAAAGCCGTATTGTGCGTCTTGGAAAGGCCGATAATTTCTGGGAGCATGGAACGGGTCCTTGCGGTCCTTGCTCTGAAATATATTTCGACCGCGGAGAGAAATACGGTTGTGGTTCACCCGACTGTAAGCCCGGTTGTGAATGCGACAGATATATGGAAATCTGGAATAACGTATTTTCACAGTTTAATAATATGGGCGACGGTACCTATACCGAGCTTGAGCATAAAAATATTGATACGGGAATGGGCCTTGAGCGCCTTGCATGTGTTATGCAGGGTGTAGACAATATGTTTGAGGTCGATACCGTTCGTAAAATTCTTGACAAGGTTTGTGAAATTTCCGGAAAAACCTACGGAAATGATAAAAATAACGATATTTCCATACGTGCGGTGACCGACCACGCAAGAAGTTCAACCTTTATGATTTCTGACGGAGTTATTCCGTCGAATGAGGGAAGAGGATATGTTCTCCGTCGTCTTATCCGCCGCGCTGCCCGTCATGGCAGACTTCTTGGAATAAACCGCGCATTCTTAACCGAAATGGTCGAGGTAGTAATTGAGGAAAACCGTTCGGCTTATCCTGAGCTTGTTGAAAAGAAAGAGCTTATTTTAAAGGTTATTTCCAACGAGGAAAAGGCTTTCGCAAAAACTATCGATTTGGGTCTCTCAATGCTTAACGACCTTATGGGTAAGGGCGGTATGCTCTCCGGTGAGGATGCCTTTAAGCTCTACGATACTTATGGTTTTCCATTCGACCTCACAAAAGATATCCTTGCTGAAAAGAATATGACGGTTGACGAGGAGAAATTTAATTCTCTTATGAAGGTTCAGCGCGAGCTTGCGCGTTCTTCAAGAAAGGCTGCCGATGCAGAAAGTTGGAGCAGCGACGGAATTTCCTTTGACGGCGTTTCTAAAACCGAATTTGTCGGATATACCGAAAACACCTGTGATGCAAAGGTTGTGGCTATTGTTGTCGACGGCGAGCTTACAGGCAGTGCCAATGAGGGCGATAAAGCAATCGTTGTTCTCGATAAAACTGTGTTTTACGGAGAGGGCGGCGGTCAGGTAGGAGATATCGGTTGCATCTGTTCAGATACTTGTACTTTGACGGTAAATAACACTACAAAATCTAACGATATTTTCACCCATATGGTAGAAGTACAGTCGGGTTCGGTTTCGCTTGGCGACATCGTAGAGGCTAAAATAGATATAGGCAGAAGAAATGCAATCCGCCGAAATCATACTGCGGCGCATCTTCTTCAGGCGGCTCTGCGCTCGGTGCTCGGTACTCATGTTGAGCAGGCGGGTCAGCTTGTAAACGAGGCGGTTGTGCGTTTCGACTTTACACACTTTTCGGCTCTTTTACCGGAAGAAATTGCTAAGGTAGAGACCCTTGTAAACGACAAGATACTCGAGGGTATTAAGGTTGCAAACGAGGAAATGCCTATAGAGGAGGCTAAAAAGCTTGGCGCAATGGCGCTCTTCGGTGAAAAGTATGGAGATAGGGTAAGGGTTGTTGCCGCTGACGACTTCTCGGTTGAGTTTTGCGGCGGTACCCATGTTGATAACTCGGCTAAAATCGGTCTGTTTAAAATTGTTTCAGAATCTTCCGTGGCGGCAGGCGTCCGCCGAATTGAAGCTGTAACAGGCGCAAATGTTCTTTCTGTTCTTAATAATTACAGAACAATAATAGAAGATACTGCAGTTTCTCTTAAAAGCGCAAATGTTATGGATATTGCTTCAAAGGCAAAACAGTTATCCTCGGAGCTTCGTGAAACGGCTAAAAAGGTTGAGGAGCTTGAAAGCAAGCTTGCAGGCTCGAAAATCACAGATATGATGAGTAATGCTACCGAGGTTAACGGAATAAAAATTATATGTGCATTGCTTGAAAATACTGCTGCTGCAGAGCTTCGTTCTATGTGCGATAAGGTTAAGGGAGACAATCCCGCAGCGGTATGTCTCTTCGGCTCTGTTTGCGGTGAAAAGCTAACCTTCTGCGCGGCTTGCGGAAAACAGGCGGTTGAAAAGGGCGCCAACGCAGGAAACATTGTGCGCGAGGTTGCTAAAATCGCGGGCGGAAACGGCGGCGGAAAGCCCGACAGCGCAATGGCGGGCGGAAAAGACATTTCTAAAGCGCAAGAGTCTATTGATGCCGCACAAAAAATCATTTCTAATATGATAGGTGAATAGTATGGCAGACTGTTTATTTTGCAAAATTGCGGCAGGGGAGATACCCTCAACCAAAATTTATGAGGACGAGGCGGTTTATGCCTTTGCCGATATCAACCCACAAGCGCCCTTTCACGCTATAATCATTCCGCACGAGCATATTGTCTCTGCTGCGGAAATTACGGGTGAAAACAGTCATCTTATTGCGAAAGTTTATGAAGCGGTTGCAAAAATTGCACAACAAGAGGGACTCCAAAAGGGCTTCCGCGTGGTAAATAACTGTGGCGAAGACGGCGGTCAAACTGTGGGACATATTCATTTTCATTTACTTGCCCGTCGCAATCTTCAGTGGCCTCCAGGCTGAGAAAGGAAGAAACTTATGTCAGAATTTTATACAATGAAAATTGCAGGACTTGAAAGAAGTCTTAAAAAATTCCCCGTAAGCGACAGTCTTGATATTGCCGCGTTTATCCTTTTCGGTGATGTTGAGATTACGATAGCCTCCGCAAGAGAACTTCTTAAAAAGGTGCCTGAATTTGATTATATCCTTACCCCTGAGGCAAAAAGCATTCCCTTAGCATACGAAATGGCTCGTCAGTCGGGCAAGCCGTATATTGTTGCCCGTAAGGGAGTTAAGGTTTATATGGGAAATCCCGTAGAGGTGTCGGTGACCTCAATAACTACCCAAAAAGAGCAAAAACTTCATCTTGGTGAGGATGAGGTAAACCTGATAAAGGGCAAAAAAGTGCTTATTGTTGACGACGTTATAAGCACCGGCGAGTCGCTTTCCGCTGTGCGCGAGCTTGTTAAGAGAGCAGGGGGTATTGAGTCTGCAGCCTGTGCCGTTCTTGCCGAGGGAGACGCGGCAGAACGCGATGATATAATATTCCTTGAAAAACTACCTTTGTTTTTCAAATAAGTAAATAGCAAACCTTATGAAAAGACCGTTTCTGGTCATAGGAACTGCGGCTCTTTTTGCGTCATATTTTCTTTTTGCTCAAAATATATACTTTGCCGCGGTAATTTTGCTTTTTGTCGGATTTACTGCGGTAGTTTTGACTTTTAAGGGAAAAGAAACGCTTATTAAAACAGTGCTGATAGGTGTTATATTTTTGTTGCTTGCAGCAAGAATTTACATTGTGGATGTCGGTATACAAGAAAAAACCGAGCAGTTTCGCAATCAAACTGTTAATTCGCGCGGTATTATAACCGAGATAATATACAAAAGCGAAAACTACAGTGTATTCACCTTAAAAATAACAAAAGCAGACCCAGATGCCGCAAGGGAAATAAAAGCCTCGGTAGCGGTGTTTGAATATGCAGATTTTTCTGTGGGCGATGAATTTGTTGGAAGACTTGAATTCACTGAGCAGAACGAAAAATATAAGGCGCGAAACTATTCTCAGGCAACCTATTTTTCATTTAATGCTAATGATTACTTCATATCAAATACAAGACCTTTCTCGGTTTATTCTCTTGGTGAGGATGCGAGAAGACTGATAAATAAGGCGATATACAGTACAGGTGTCGATAATTCAACCGAGGTGCTAAAAGCTCTTATTATTGGCGACGATTCGGATATTTCTGACACTTTCTATCAGAATGTTAAAAATTCTGGAGTGAGCCATATGCTTGTTGTTTCGGGAATGCACCTTGGAATTATCTGCGGATTAGTATTGCGCTTAAGAGGTATGGGGCTTCTTCGCAAAAGGTCAACCGTTATATTATGTGTTTTAACATCTCTGCTTTTGTTGGTTGTATGCTTTTTCCACGTTTCTATCTTTCGTGCGGCAATAACCTATATAATTATGCTTGTGGGAATGTTAGTTAATAAGAATTCGGATGGGCTTAATTCCCTTGGATTTGCAACATTTTTGCTTGTTATGATTTATCCGTACATTTTTTATAATGTAGCCTTTTTACTGTCTTTGTCGGCTACCTTTGCGGTAATCTATCCGTCGGGCAAGCTGATGACACTTATAGAGTTATCGGTATTTAAAAAGCCTCTTTCCCCTGTGGTGAGTTCGCTTATAAATACTTTGGGTATGTCCTTATGTGCTACCATATGCACAATGCCCATAACGGTTAAATATTTTGGAAGCTTTTCCTTGGTCGCTCCGCTTACAAATCTTATTGTGGGTTATGCCGTTTCGGCGGCGTTGGTTTTAGGCGTTATTGCCACAGTATTATATTTTATCCCTCTCTGCAAGGGGCTTAGCATGATTTTATATGTTATAGCAAAATACGGTTGCAGATTTTTTATTGGGGTGGTTGACTGCATAGGCTCGGCAGAGCTTGGTGTGGTTAAGCTGTCTTCAAACGGCTATGTTTATTGCATGATTGCTGCGGTTTTATTTGTGATGTTTTTGGCAATTTTATGCAGTATTTTACAAAAAAGAAAGGATGACGGTGATGCTCAGCGAAAAAACACTTAAATCTTCACTTGAATCAGGGGCTGTGCTTCCCGTTTATATTCTCGGCGGTGAGGATATATATCTGAAAAAACAAGCCCTTAACAGAATAATAGAAAAAACTGTCGACCCCGATGACGAAATGAACCTTATCAAATTCAGCTATGGCATAGACTTGCAGGAGGTTTATAACGAGCTTGGCGCATTTCCCGTTATGTCCGATAAAAAGTGTGTTATACTATCCGATTTCGACATCGAGGGCGCAACTAAAACCGAATTTGAAAAGCTTTGCGAGCTTGTTTCGTCAGGCTTTGATACCGCTGTATTTATTCTTTATTTCGGCTCTGTCGAGATAGATTTTAAAAAGTCGTCCCGACTTAAAAGGCTTATTAGTGCGGCAGAGCAGGTGGGCGGCGCCGCCGTCCGTCTTGACCATAAGACCAACGGTGAGCTTGCGCGTTGGCTTTCGGCATCTGCAAAAAAACGAGGTCTTGAGTTAAGCTTTAAAAATGCCGAATATATGATAGAAATTTGTTCGTCCGACATAAGCGTTCTAAATACAGAGCTTTCAAAGCTTTGCGCCTTTAAGAAAAGCGGAGAGATAACCCGCGAGGTTATCGACAGCGTTTGTGTAAAATCGGTCGAGGCATCGGTTTACGGTCTTTCTTCAAAAATAATTATGGGCGACACTGCGGGCGCAATGAAGCTTCTCGATGAGCTGTTTTTTATGAACATCGACCCTATGGCAGCTTTTTATAATATATCATCGGCTTTTGTAGATATGTATAGGGCGTATGCCGCCAAAGCGGCAGGCAAAAATCCCGAAGCTATGGCTCAGGATTTTAATATGGGGAACAAAGGCTTTTTGCTTGAAAAGGCGGTTTTGAATCTTAGAAAATATGATGAAAACAAGCTTGAGCTTTCCTTTGATGCGCTGATTTCTGCCGAAAGGGAGCTTAAGGGCTATTCGTCTGATAGCAGAATTATCCTTGAAAAGCTTATCGTAAAGCTTATTTACATTATGAAAACAGGTGAAGCGATTGATTAAGCTTGAACAGGCCGTTATTGTAGAGGGTAAATACGACAAAATAAGGCTTAGCAATATAATCGACGCCGTTATTATCACAACCGACGGCTTTGGTATTTTCAAGAATAAAGAAAAAATTGAGCTTATTCGCCTTATGGCAGAGAGAAAAGGAATAATCATTATGACCGATTCCGATAGGGCGGGGCAGATGATTAGACGGCATATTGAAAAAATTGCAAGGACTAAAAATATTGTAAATGTTTATCTTCCCGCAATAGTCGGAAAGGAAAAACGAAAAAGCAAGGCGGGCGCTGACGGGGTTGTAGGCGTTGAGGGAACCGATGATGCCATTATCATAAAAGCCCTTGAAAGAATGGGTATCACGGGGACAAAAACCGAAAAAAAGGGAAGAACAATTACAAAGACCGACCTTTTTTCTATAGGTCTTACGGGTGGCGAAAACTCGTCTGCTTTAAGGAAAAATCTGCTTGGATATTTGAATTTGCCCGATTTTCTGACAACCAATGCATTGCTCGATGTAGTTAATTCTTTGTATGGATATGACGATTTTGTAAAAGAGGTTGAAAAATGGAAGCAAGGTTTGGAAGCAAACTGAAAATTTTATATATCGTCGATATTTTGCGAAAATTCTCCGATGAGGAGCACCCTTTGAATGCAACCGAAATCTGTGAGCGTTTGGCGCAGTATGATATAAGAGCAGAGCGCAAGGCGATTTATGACGATATAGAAAATCTGATATACTATGGTTATGATATTGTAAAAACGAGAACACCAAAGGCCGGATTTTTTATGGCTTCGCGCGAGCTTGAGATTCCTGAAATATATCTGCTCACCGATGCGGTGCAATCGGCGGATTTTATAACCCCTAAGAAAACCCGCGAGCTTGTCGGAAAGCTCGAGTCGATGATGTCTAAGCAACAGGCACGCGAGAGGGAGAGAAGCATTTATATAGGGTACTCCCACAAATGTGACAATGAGGAAATATATATAAATATAGATACGCTTCGTCAGGCTATAGAAGAGGGTAAAAAGGTTTCGCTTAAATACCGTACAAGACAGATTGACGACAGTCGAAAAATCACATTCAAAGAAAAAATTTTCACCCTAAGCCCATACGCTCTTATCTGGATGGACGACCATTATTATCTTGTTTGCAACAACGAAAAATATGATAATCTTATGCATCTTCGAATT
>JAGBUC010000063.1 GCA_017630985.1 Clostridia bacterium | reverse complement strand
TTAAATGATTTTAACCGCCACACTGATTATTGGATTTGCCCTCATTATTACTGCCGCTTCGGTAGTTTCGATGAATATTGCAACCAAACGGTATAACAAGCCGATTAACATCAGAGGAAAAAAAGCCAGTGACACCAGCGTAGACACTGTTTTTAAAAAGGATATTGAAGAGGGCAGAAAATGGATTTCGGAAAAAAAATATGAAGAGCAGTGGATTACTGCCCACGACTCAGTTAAGCTTTACGGAAGATTTTACAGGAACAATAATTCCAAAACAACAATTTTAATGATGCACGGCTTCCGTTCAAACGCAATGCACGATTTTTCTTGCGCCTTTAAGTTTTATTTTGATAAAGGCTTCAACCTCTTAGTCCCCGACCAGCGCGCACACGGAAAAAGCGAGGGCAAATATATCACCTACGGAATTAAGGAACGGTATGATGCTAAAATGTGGCTTGAGCATATTAACACCCTTATTCCTGACGGAACGGTTTATGCGACGGGAGTTTCAATGGGTGCATCGACCGTTCTTATGGCGGCTGGTCTCGGTCTTCCCGAAAATGTTAAGGGCATAATAGCTGACTGTGGCTTTACAAGCCCCGCAGAGATAATCAAAAAGGTTATGAAAAGCGATATGAGAGTACCTCTCTTTCCCATTTATTACACAACGAGGCTTGTAACCCGTGCGATTGCAGGTTTTGATTTTGAGGAATATAGCGCAGTTACCGCCGTTAAGGACTGCAAAATTCCGATTTTGTTTTTGCATGGCAAGAATGACGGTTTTGTTCCCTTTTCGATGGGCGAGGAAATTTATAATGCTGCTGGGTGCGAAAAAAAAGCGGTGTGGGTTGATGGCGCCGACCACGGTTGTTCCTTTCTTGTAGACCACGAGGCCTGCTCAACCGCGATGACGGGATTTTTAGGGATATAAAAAGAGACTTCCGAATTTTCGGAAGTCTCTTTTATTTACAGCATTTTTAAGCGGAGTTCTTCGGAAGATTTGGGGCTTAGATATGCAGGCGGAATATCGAACATTGTTTTACAGCCGCTTTGTCCCTCTATTTTCATACGGTATGCCGCACGGGCACAGGCGATTATTACGCTTGAGGTAAACTCCGGATTAGAGTCGAGCCTCAAACTATACTCAATAACATGAGTATTCTCGTTATTCCAGCCTGTTTTTCCGCTTCGAATAACAAATCCGCCGTGGGCAATTCCGCTGTGGTCGCGCTTTAATTCCTCCATAGATATGAAATGCACTATCGTGTCATAATCGGCAAAATAGTTGGGCATAGTTTTAATTTCGGTTTCTATTCTTTCTTTATCTGCGCCGTCGGCGACAACAACAAAGCACTCGCGCAGATGCTTTTCTCTGGTTGTCAGCTCGGGTCCTGAGCCGCTTCTGACCGCATTAAGAGCTTCTTCCACCGGAATTGTATACTGGCGGGCATCCAGCACCCCGTCAATTCTTCTAATGGCATCCGAATGTCCTTGACTTACACCCTTACCCCAGAAGGTATAATCCTTCCCGTCGGGAAGAATTGCCGAAGCGTAAAGGCGGTTAAGCGAAAACATACCTGGGTCCCAACCGCAAGAGATAACCGCAATATTCTTGTTCTCTTTTGCCGCTTTATCAACATTTTCGAAATGCTCGGGAATTTTTGCATGGGTATCGAAGCTGTCGACAACGGTAAAATACTTTGCATATTCGGGAGTTTGAACAGGCAGGTCGGTTGCAGAGCCGCCGCAAAGTAACAGCACATCGATTTTATCCTTATAATCTAGCAGGTCATCCACATGGCAAACAGAAACACCCTCGGTGAGAATTCTAACCGTTTCGGGCGCACGACGTGTGAAAACCGCCACAAGCTGCATATCAGGATTTTGCTTTATAGCACACTCTATACCTCTCCCTAGGTTACCATAACCCATAATTCCAATTTTTATGCTCATATAAAATCTCCTTGAGAAAAGAATATACCTTTATGATATGTTATTTTAACTCGAAATAACCGTCAAGTCAAGAAAAAACAGACCTTGAAAACAAGGTCTGTTTGAAATGCAATACTAACGTTTGCTGAACTGGGGTGCGCGACGAGCGCCCTTGAGTCCGTACTTCTTTCTTTCTTTCATTCTGGGGTCTCTGGTTAAGAGGCCTGCCTTCTTGAGAGAAGCACGAAGCTCTGCATCGTACTGAAGAAGCGCACGGGAAAGACCATGACGGATTGCGCCTGCCTGACCTGTAACACCGCCGCCTGCAACACGGCACACAATATCGAACTTACCCTCAAGGTCGCAAAGAGTGAGGGGCTGACGAACGATGAGCTTTAAGGTTTCGAGACCGAAATAATCGTCAATCTCGCGGTCGTTAATTATAATTTTTCCAGTTCCGTTATATACGCGAACACGGGCAACAGAGCTCTTTCTTCTGCCGGTTCCGTAAAAATAAGGCTTTCCTTCAATCATTACTCTGTGCTCCTTTCTTAGTCGATTACTTCAGGCTTCTGTGCGGCATGAAGATGCTCGCTACCCTTGTAGATACGAAGTCTTGTTAAAGCGGCACGGCCGATAGTAGTATCGGGCACCATACCCTTAACTGCAAGCTCCATAGCCTT
>JAGBUC010000062.1 GCA_017630985.1 Clostridia bacterium | reverse complement strand
GCAGCCATTCCTATTGGAATAATCGAAATCTGGTGTACTGGGTCTTGTGTGGGAAAGAAATAAGAAACGATTGCGTGACCGGCCTCGTGATATGATTTTATCATCTTATCCTTTTCCTTAACCACATGTGAACGCTTTTCTGTTCCCATAACAACCTTAATGGTCGCCTCTTCTATCTGCTCTTGTGTGATTGCCTTAAGTCCAACCCTTGCCGCAAGCAGAGCCGCCTCGTTAAGCAGGTTTGCAAGGTCAGCACCTGTGAATCCAGAGGTGGAATGTGCAATATCTTTAAGATTAACGTCAGGGCCAAGCGGCTTACCGCGAGAGTGAACCTTAAGTATTTCCTCTCTGCCCTTTGCATCGGGATAATTAACCGTTATCTGACGGTCGAAACGTCCGGGACGAAGTAGAGCCCTGTCAAGTATATCAGGACGGTTTGTAGCCGCAATAACAATAACACCCGAATTCTCACCGAAGCCATCCATTTCAACAAGAAGCTGGTTGAGTGTCTGCTCTCTTTCGTCGTGACCGCCGCCAAGACCTGCGCCCCTCTGACGACCAACCGCATCAATTTCGTCTATAAACACGATTGAGGGTGCATTTTTCTTTGCCTCATCAAAAAGGTCGCGAACACGCGATGCACCAACGCCGACAAACATTTCAACAAAGTCGGAGCCCGAAATAGAGAAAAACGGAACCCCCGCCTCACCTGCAACAGCCTTTGCAAGTAAGGTTTTACCTGTACCTGGAGGACCGACAAGAAGTACGCCCTTGGGTATTTTTGCGCCGAGCTCGTTAAAACGGGCGGGAGCCTTTAAAAAGTCAACAATTTCTTCAAGCTCTGCCTTTTCTTCATCTGCACCGGCAACATCAACAAAGGTTGTTTTACGGCTTTGGTCAGCTCTTTTAACCTTTGCCTTTCCAAAGTTCATGGTTTTGTCCATGCCCATAGAGCCGTTCATGCGCTTCATGATAAATATCCAGAAGAATATAAACACGCCGATAAGCAATACGGTCGGAAGCAGACTTACAAGCCAAGAGGTCTCTCCTCCGCTTTTATAGTCCATTTTAACCATTTTATCGGTTTCGCCGTTCGCTCTGTAGTTATCGTTGATTTCCATAACCGCAGTGTGAATATCGTTATAAAAGAAGGATGGGTCTGCAACGCGGTAGCTATATACCTTGTTTTCCCCTCTTTTCTCGTATCTTAGCTCTCCGCTATAGAGGTTAAGCTGATATTCAGAAATCTGGTCGGTTTTAAAAAGCTCAACAATTTCGTAATACTCCATTCTGTCGACGCTTTTTGTACTCATAGAAACAACGACAATAGTTATAATAAATATTATCGGAATTCCTATATAAAGAAGCAGATTGCGCACATTTTTTTTCAATTTGTAACTTCCTTTCTATCCGCCGTAAACCTCGGGAGATAAGACCCCAACATAAGAGAGATTTCGGTACTTTTCATCATAATCAAGTCCATATCCTACAACAAACTCATCAGGAACCTGAGCACCGGTATAATCGGCGGTTATATCAGCCTTTCTGCGTTCAGGCTTGTCAAGGAATGTGCATATTTTAACGCTTTTCGGCTCACGAAGCTCAAGCATTTTCTTAAGGTTGGAAAGGGTTACGCCCGAGTCGAGAATATCCTCAACAATTAATATGTCATAGCCCTTAAGGTCAATTGACAAATCCTTAATGATTTTAACCGAACCGCTGGTCTGAGTTCCTGCGCCATATGACGAAACCGCCATAAAGTCGATTTTGCAGTGAATTTTAATTTCGCGCATAAGGTCTGCCATAAACATTATAGAGCCTTTAAGAACGCTTACAACCAAAAGATTTTTACCTTTATAATCCTCGGTAATTTGCTTTCCCAAGCGCTTCACAATATCTTTAATTTCCTCTTCGCTTAATAAAACCTTTTTTATATCCTTTTGCTCAATCATATTTAACTTCCCCCGAATTTCCCTGATTATTGATTTTTTGTAACAACAAAGCGTTTAGCAGATTTTGTGTGTTCATCTACTGCAACACGCTCACTGGCACCTATTCCGAAAATCCAAACAACGCCCTGCTCATCAGCCGCAACAGGCAGCCTATCACGCATACCTTTTGGAATTTTCTTTTCATTAAAAAGCTTTTTAAGACTTTTTGTGCAGTTTCTGCCGACAGGTCTTATAAAATCCCCTTCTTGACGGGTTCTAAAAGTAATACTGCCACATATTTTATCACAATCTATTATGTCTTTTGAAAATAAATTGTTAACTTTTTCCTCTAAAGTATTAACTTCTTCTAAATTAACAATATATTCAAAGCTTTCTTCGCGGTTTTCTTCTAGATAAAACCTACCGTTTTGACAGCATACCGACAAACCCTTTGGCATACTTACTCTGCCTGATGAAAAAACAATATCCCTGCACTTGTTTAAATGCAAACTGTCAGGGCAGTATCCGCATTTTTCTAAAATAAAGTTTGAAATCACCCTTTTAATTATTGCGGGATGCTGAATTTTAAGAAGCTCGGCATCAAGCTCCTTTTCCCTTGCCGTCAAAATATAAATTTTCCGTGCCGTCTGACTTAAAAAGTCTTCATCCTCACGAAGATTTTCACACATATCCGACACTTTTGCCTCAACCGACGGATTAATCTCCTTAAAAACGGGCACCGCCCTATGTCGAAGCATATTTCTGGTGTAATCATCCGAAAGATTGGTGCTGTCGGTAACGAAATCTACACCCTTTTCATTAAGATATTTTTCAACATCTTTTCTTGCACAGAAAATAAGCGGACGCACTATTCTGTCCCTTTTGGGCGGCACACCCAAAAGCCCCTTAATTCCCGTTCCACGAATAAAATTATAAACCGCAGTTTCCAAATTATCGCTTGCGGTATGTGCCGTAGCAACAACCCCGTCTATTTTTGTGAAAACGTCATAACGCACCTTTCTTGCCGCAAGTTCGGTGCTTTCTCCGGTTTCTTTTGCTATTTTTGCAACATCAATTCGCTCAACCCTTAAAGGAACAGACAAACTGTCACAGAGAAAACGGACAAACTGCTCGTCCCTGTCAGCCTCGTCGCCTCTCAGCATATGATTTATATGCACAGCGCCAAGATTATAGCCATATTTATTTTTAAGTTCTAGCAAAACATAAAGAAGACAAACCGAATCTGCTCCGCCCGACAGCGCAACGGTTACTCTGTCGGTATTATCAAACATACCGTATTTTTCTACGGCGTTAATAACCTTTTTAAGCATATTACCTGAACACATCCTGAGAAGCAAAGCGTGTAAACTTTCCGTCCCAGTGAAGCTCTACAGTATCAACGCTTCCGTGACGGTTTTTAGCAACGATTATCTCTGCTTTATTCGGGTCGCCCATTGCCTCAGGGTTACTTTCATCCCTTTCGGTCTTATAATAATCCTCGCGGTAAATAAACATAACTATATCTGCATCCTGCTCAATCGAGCCAGATTCTCTAAGGTCGGCAAGGGCAGGCCTATGGGATTTTCCTTTGGTTTCGGTGCCACGCGAAAGCTGTGCACAGGCAATTACGGGAACCGAAAGCTCTTTTGCCATATTCTTAAGATTTCTTGTTATATCCGAAACCTCTTGAACGCGGTTTTCGGTCTTCTTTGCCGACTGCATAAGACCCAAATAGTCGATTATAACGAGGTCCGGCTTGTTTCTCATGCGGCGAAGCTTAGCCTTCATTTCGGGAACGGTTATTCCTGTCGTCTCGTCAAAATAAATCTGGGCTGAGGACAGGTTGGTGCCTGCCTGAGCAAGCCTTGTCCACTCGTCGGTTGAAAGCTCACCCGTACGAAGCTTTTCACTTTCTATTGATGCCTCGTTCGAAAGCATTCTCTGAGCCAACTGGTCTCTCGTCATTTCTAGCGAGAAAAAGCAGACGGTCTTCTTTGCATTAACCGCAACATTTCTAGCGACATTAAGTGCAAAGGAGGTTTTTCCCATACCTGGACGAGCTCCGACGATAATAAGGTCGGATTTATTAAGTCCCGTAATAATCTTATCAAGGGCAGAAATTCCTGTCGGTATTCCCTTATACTCATCTGCAGTCTCGGGGTCGGTAATTTTTGTAAGGCGTGTGTAGGTTTCTTCCTCGATGACCTTACCGATATGCACAAGACCCGATACATCCCTTCCCTGCCTGATATCGTAAATGGTCTGCTCTGCGTGGTCAAGCAATAAATTAGTATCAAGCAGATTTTCATTAACGTCCTTAATAATCGTTTCGGCAGCCTGAAGCAGAGAACGTGCATAATAGCGTTCTCTTATAATGTCGGTATATGTAGCAATATTTTTAGATGTTGGAACAACCTTGGCAAGCTGTGTAAGGTAGGATTTTCCGCCCGCCTCATCATAAACACCGTTTCGTTTAAGCTGTTCAAGCAAGGAAATAAAGTCGATTGCCTTGCCGCCAAATTCCAACATTGAACGGAGTGTTTTATAAATTTCGCGGTGTTCCTTTAAGTAAAAATATTCTTCTTTGAGCTGAGTTGCAACAAGGTTAAGCGAATCGGGGTCGATAATAATTGCGCCCAAAACCGCCTGTTCTGCCTCAATTGAATAAGGAAGATTAATATTTGCTGTATCAGGAATATAACTAATCTGTTCAGCCATTTTTTTCACCCTATTTTTTTATTTATCCGAAACTGCAACCGTAAAGCTTGCTGTTACGTCTGTGAAAAGCTTTACCGTCGCAGTATACTCACCGTAATTTTTAATATCAGCAACAGTAAGCTTCTTTTTGTCAATATTTGTTCCGAGAAGTCTGTTAAGCTCGGTTGCGATTTCCTTAGAAGTTATAGAGCCGAAAAGCTTTCCGCCTGCTCCCGCCTTTGCCAAAAGCTTTACGGTAGTTCCCTCAATTTTCTTTGCAACAGCCTTTGCAGCAGCCTTGTCCTCTTCATAATGGAAAGCTGCAGCCTCTGCTTTACTGTTAAGCTCTGCCATTGCGGCGGCATTTGCCTCTTTTGCAAGATTCTTCGGGAAAAGGAAATTTCTTGCATATCCGTCGGAAACATTCACAAGGGTGCCCTTTTTTCCCTGACCCTTAACATCCTCAAGTAATATTACCTTCATTTATATCACCTTTCATCTATATACTCTTTAATTGCTTTTTTAAGCAGAGACTCAGCCTTTTCGAAGCCACCGCATTTTATCTGACAAGCAGAGACGGTTTTATGTCCTCCGCCCCCGAGCTTTGCCATAATTTTTTGAACATCAACATCGCCGAACGAACGTGCCGATATGTTGATTTTATCGTCCGACGGACACATAACAAAGGCAGCCACGACTCCGTTTATGCCAAGCAGCTCATCTGCTGCCTGTGCCGTTGCTATACGTGTATATTGGTCGTTAGTGTCGGTTTTTGCAATTGCAAAGCTTTCATAAAGCTTCACGTCCGACACTATATCATATTTACGCTTGCAAACATCAACCGATTCAGAAAACATTTTCTTTATAAGCACCGGGTCTGCGCGATTCTTCCTTAAAAACGAAGCCGCGCGGAATGTGTTTGCGTTTGTGTTCATAACAAAATTCTTGGTGTCGAGCATAATGCCCGAAAGCAATGCCGTAGCGGGCACTATTCCAAGCTTTCTTATTTTCAGAAGTTCACACATAACCGTCACAATTTCACAAGCAGATGAGGCTGAACTTTTCATATAACAAGCCGCCGTTCTGTCTCTGAAATCGTCCGATTTTCTATGGTGGTCGATAATAACAATATTTCCCGCTTTGTCGTAAAGCTCCGGAAAATCCATAATCATCTGCCTGTGGGTATCAACAACAATAACTAGTGATTTCTCATCTACGGTGTCAGCTATCTCGCTATAATCATATATATTACAGTCCTTGTCGCTAAAACGCAAAAAATCAACAAGCGGACGCGCCAATGTTGTTTGTTTATTTGCCACAAGCTTAACATTATATTTGTTTCTAAGCGCATAATACAGTCCGTATGAAGCGCCAAGCGAATCTAGGTCGGAAAACTTATGACCCATAATATAAACGGTTGATGCTTCTCCTAAAAGCTTTTTAAGCTTTTTTGTAAAACGTATAAGCTTGTAATCAGCAACACAGTCTGTGTCTGAAAGTCTAAACAGCAAATAAACAAATAAAAGCAAGACCGCTAAACCGCCGGCAGTGATAAGAAGGGCGTTTATGCTAAAACTTAGCATAAAAATGCAAAGTGCAACTCCAACCAAAATAATAGCTATAAATAATAAGCTTTTGTTAGAAATTTTCTTCATAAACTGCCCCCCTTTTTTTCTTAAATCATGCTATATTTCCATAATTATCGGAAGCACCATCGGGCTTCTTCTTGTTGTCTCGTAAAGGTGCTTAGAAACGCCGTCACGAAGTCTTAACTTTATGGTGTTCCAATCACGCACTCTTTTAATATAGCAATTTTCAATTATATCCTCGGCAACAACCGTAATTTCATTTATAAGCTGCTCCGATTCCTTAACATAAACAAATCCTCTTGAAACAATATCAGGTCCCGAAACAACCTCACCCGTTGCAGAATCCATTGTTATGGTTATTATAATTATTCCGTCATCGGCAAGATGCTTACGGTCGCGTAAAACAACACCGCCGACATCGCCTACGCCCAGTCCGTCAACAAGCACACGGCCCGACGGAACCGTTTCGGTTGCCTTTATGGTCTTGTTTGTAAGCTCAATAACATCTCCGATATTGGCAATAAGGGTGTTTTCCTTTGGTATTCCCATCGTCTGCGCAAGAAGTGCATGCTTGTAAAGATGCTTTTGTTCGCCATGAAGCGGAATATAATACTTCGGCTTAACAAGCGACATCAAAAGCTTAAGCTCTTCCTGACAGGCGTGACCAGAAACATGCACGTCATACATTTTTTCATAAACGACGTTTGCGCCACGCTTCATAAGTTCGTTAACGACCTTGCTTACCAGCTTTTCGTTTCCTGGAATTGGTGTCGCAGATATGATTATCATATCATCTGGCACAATTTCAACATTTCTATGGTCGCTGAAGGCCATACGGTGAAGTGCCGAAAGAGGCTCCCCCTGACTTCCCGTAGTAATTATAACAAGCTGTTCGGGTTTATATCTGCCTATAACCTCGATATCTATAAGCACATTATCAGGAACATTCAAATATCCAAGCTTTGAAGCAACCGAAACAACATTAAGCATACTTCTTCCGGAAACCGCAACCTTTCTTCCGCAGTTTACTGCCTCGTCGATTATCTGCTGAATTCTGTGAATATTCGAAGAGAATGTTGCAATTATAATTCGGTTTTTGCCGGCCTTCTTAAAGAGTGTTGAAAATGATTCTCCTACTACCCTTTCAGACATAGTGTAACCGGGTCTTTCGGCATTTGTAGAATCGCCAAGCATTGCAAGAACGCCCTTCTTGCCTATCTCGCCGAAACGGGCAAGGTCTATAACCCTTGAATCTATGGGTGTTGTATCTATTTTAAAGTCACCCGTATGGACAACCGTTCCGGCAGGGGTCTTTATTGCAAAGCCGACCGCATCGGGAATAGAGTGGTTAACGTGTATAAACTCGACCGAAATTGCGCCGAACTGCAAGGTTTCACCGGGTTTTACCTCATTCAATTTAGCAGAAGCAAGATTTTTATGCTCTCTAAGCTTTCCCTCTATAAGACCAACCGTCAGCCTTGTAGCATAAATCGGAACGTTTATATTATTAAGCAAATACGGGATTGCTCCGATATGGTCCTCGTGTCCGTGGGTAACCACAAGTCCGCGTATTTTATCCCTGTTTTTAACAAGGTAAGAAAAATCGGGGATAACAATATCAATTCCCGGAGTTTCTTCATCGGGGAACGCCATTCCACAGTCGACAATAACAATATCGTCCTTGTATTCATAAACAGTAATATTTTTACCGATTTCTCCAAGTCCGCCCAAAGGTATAATTTTAAG
>JAGBUC010000061.1 GCA_017630985.1 Clostridia bacterium | reverse complement strand
GCTATAGACTTGGTCTTAGCACACTGAACGAATATTTCAAGAAATTTGGTCTGGGTGTTGCGACCGGCGTTGACATCAATGACTCTTCGGGGTTGCTTGTTGAAAATGCCTCTGATAACCTAAGCGGTAGCACCCTTCAGGCAGCTATCGGACAAATGAATGCCTTTACTCCTTTGCAACTAGCCGTTTATGTTTCGACCCTCGCAAACGAGGGCGTTAGGTATGAAGCAAGTCTTATAAATAAGGTTGTTTCGTACAATATGAGCGAAACCTACAATGTAACAAAGCCTGAGGTGGCTGAACGCTTTGAAATCAGCGATACAACAATATCCGCTGTTAAAGCAGGTATGCTTTCGGTTACAGAGGACGGAACGGGAAGCGCAACCTTTAAAAATTATAGCATAAAGGTTGGAGGTAAAACCGGCACCTCACAGGTTAACGGCGCGGCAGACCACTCGGTATTTATTGCTTTTGCGCCATATGACAAACCTGAAATTGCCATTGCCATTGTTTTAGAGCACGGTTCTTCCTCAAGCAAATGTACCTCGGTTGCAAAGGCTATGCTTGATGCATATTTCTTCTCCAATCAGACGACGCTTGACCAAACAAAGCCATTCGAAGTTATTGGATAAGTTCTACAAATATTTGACAAATAAGCGCTTATATGGTAAATTATTTCTTGAAGTTTTAGGGGGTGAATTGCGGTGAAAATTGTTGCAGTTACAAGCGGCAAGGGTGGTTCAGGAAAATCTACCTTTAGTGTACAACTATCTATTGCATTTGAAAAACTTGGAAAGAGAGTTTTACTTATAGATATGGATGAGGGCATGCGCTGCCTCGATATGCTGCTTGGTGCCTCAGAAAGCCTTATTTTCGACCTCTCTGATGCGATTGCCGGCAAGGAGCTTGAGCTATGCTTGCTTGAAGTTAGAAAGCACAATAACATTATGCTTCTGGCTGCTCCCTCTTCAAAAGGTTTGTTTGAATATTCCGATTTTGGACAATTTATAAGGGGTCTGGACCCGCAAAAATACGACACCGTAATCATTGACCTGCCTGCCGGACTTGATGCAGAACTTTATAAAGCACTACCCGTTGATACCGAGTTTGTTTGTATATGCAATCCAAATCAGGTTTCGGTTCGCGATGCCGCAAATGTAGGTGAACTGTTAAACAACATCGGTAGACGGGGACGTCTTGTTATAAACCGCTTCGAGAAATATTTTGTTAAAAACATCTTGTTTGACAATATAGATGATATTATAAACGAAACAAAGCTTGGACTTTTGGGTATTGTTCCCGAAAGCGAGGGCCTTAGATATGCCTTTTGCACAGGAAAATTTCTTACAAGAGGCACGGATTTTAAAGCATTCTTACGCATCGCTTCACGGCTTTGCGGAAAAGATGTGAAACTTCCGAAACTTAAAAAAATCTAAAGCATTATAAATTATGCGAAAGGAACTTATCAATGAACATTGCATTAATTGCACACGACGCTAAAAAGGAACTTATGGTTCAGTTCTGTATAGCTTACTGCGGAATTTTAAGCCGCCACAATCTGCTTGCCACCGGCGCAACAGGCAAGCTTGTATCTGAAGCTACAGGACTTAATATTATATCATTTTTAAGCGGTTCTCAAGGCGGATCTCAACAAATTGCAGCGCGTATCGGTTGTGATGAAATTGATATGCTTCTGCTTTTCCGCGACCCGCTTACCGCAAAGCCAAGCGAGCCGGACGAGCATTCGCTTTTAAGACTTTGCGATGTGCATCAAATCCCCGTTGCAACAAATATTGCTACGGCAGAAATTCTTATACGCGGTCTTGACAGGGGCGACCTCGATTGGCGCGAATATTTAAAAGGTTAAAAATAATCTAGGAGATTTAGTTAAAGTATGGCAGAAATTAATAAGGCTCCCCGCGGCACAAACGATGTTTTGCCCGAAGATAGCTATAAATGGCAATTTGTTGAACAGAAACTGACCGAGACGGCAGGACTTTACGGATTTAAGGAAATTCGTGTTCCGGTTTTCGAGCACACCGAGGTTTTCACTAAAAATGTCGGTGACACTACCGATGTTGTTCAGAAAGAAATGTATACCTTCACCGACAAGGGCGACCGTTCTATAACCTTGCGCCCCGAATTTACGGCAGGTGTTATACGCTCGGTTATAGAAAATTCGCTGACAGCAGCGGCACTTCCCGTTAAGGTTTGTTACCACGGCGGATGCTACCGCTATGAAAAACCACAAGCAGGACGACTTCGCGAGTTTCATCAGTTTGGTGCCGAATGTGTCGGTGCGGCTTCCCCTGCCGCCGATGCAGAAATTATTGCAATGGCAAATCAGCTACTTAAGGATGTTGGGATAAGGAAGATTTCTCTTGAAATAAATTCTATTGGATGCCCTGAATGCCGTAAGGTATATCATAGTGCTCTTAAGAAATATTTTGAGGGAAATAAAGATGAGCTCTGTGCAACCTGCCGTGACCGTCTTGAACGCAATCCTATGCGCATTTTGGACTGCAAATCTCCGATTTGCGCTGATATTGCAAAGTCAGCGCCGAATGTCACAGACTATCTTTGTGAAGACTGTGATAATCATTTTAAAGCTGTTCAGGCGCATTTGACGGCAATGGATATTAACTTTAAGGTTAATCCAAGAATTGTCAGAGGTCTTGACTACTATACAAGAACTGTTTTTGAGTTTATATCGGGTGATATTGGTGCTCAGGCAACGGTTTGCGGTGGCGGAAGATACGACGGTCTGCTTGAGCAGATGGGCGGTCAGCCACAACCCGCGCTTGGCTTTGCAATGGGAATTGAACGACTGCTTATGGTGCTTGAAAGCCAGAATGCCGAACTGCCAGAGCCTAAAAAATGTGACCTTTATATTGCGCCGATGGGAGAAGTTGCCGCTATAAAGGCATCTGTTATATGTTCCAGCCTTAGAGACGAGGGTTTTGAGGCACTAACCGATATTGTAGGCAGAGGACTTAAAGCGCAAATGCGTTACGCCAACAAAATTGGTGCCGCTTACACCGTTGTGCTTGGTGACAGCGAGCTTGAAAGCGGATTGGTTCGCCTTAAATGTATGGAGACGGGTGGAGAAACCGAGACAGAGCTTGATATGCTATCTGATACCCTGTATAATGCTAAAATTTTAGATTTTGTAGACCGTATTAATATTGAAAATGAAAACCGACCGTTTTAAGCGGTCGGTTTATTCTATAGCACAGCCGGTATAATAATGCCTCAGTATCTCCTCATAGGTTTTGCCTTGCATGGCAAGATAGTTTGCGCCGTGTTGACTCATTCCTATTCCATGTCCGTAGCCTCTAACGGTAAAGGTATATTTCCCGTCCAAAAATGCTACGTCGAAATCTGACGACTTAAGTCCGAGCGCTAGCCTTACGCTGCTTCCCGACACCTCTTTGCCCGAAACAGAAATCTTACTTATACTGCCTGCTGCCGTTCTTGTTATATTAGAAAAGCAGTTTGCCGATATATCACCGATTTCGGCAACCGACGAAAGCTTTGCTTTAAGTTCCTCTGCGGTGAATGATGCGCTGCTTAGATAATTGTCCGAAAGTTTGTCCCAACTGCTGTCGACAGAGACAAGATATGAATACTCCCCTCCCCAAACATCTGATGCGTTTTCGGTTTTGCCGCCGGATACTGCGTGATATACAGCCGAGATAATTTCACCGGAACAGGTTATTTTTTTATATAGCACGCTCTTTACGGCAGAGCGTATTTTATTCTCATACTCGTCTGCGCCGCTTGCCCACTTTTCCCTTGCATCTTCAGGCATTATAAAGGCTTGGTCTACAGTAAAGTCGTCGGTTATGTCATATTCCTTATCGGTATTTGACTGGTTTTTTTTAAGAAAATAGGTGTATGCTGCAACAGCCTGAGCCTTTAGTGCCTCATTCTCATACAAAGCCGGCATTTCGGCAGCAACCACGCCAAAAATATAATCCTCCAGGGAAAATTCTTTTATTTCTCCGCTTTTAGAAAGTTTTACCTTAACGGTCGAGATTTCAGTATTATTTTGCAACACATTTTCGCTTAGTACCTGAGAACTTTCACCCTGAACATTTGGCGCGGCTGCCATAAGAGGAAAAAGAAGCATACAAACTGCCAATACCATCATAGTTGTTATATATACCGTTTTCATATCATCCGTCCTTTTTTATTGACTTTTCCTATATAAAAATATAGAATATATATAAATACTATGCTTTAATATGTTTTTTAATTCCTTTGGAGGCTTTTATGACATATAGACTTAATTATTTGATTTTTGCGCTTGCTTGTGCGACAGGAATTTGCATACGGACGGTTATGCTGCTTTTTACAATCGAAGAAAAAAGCGGTTTTATAATCTCTGAATATGCCGTATGGGCAATAGTTCTGCTTGTGTTTCTTGTTTTAGCTGCAGCAATTATATTCTCTTTATCATTAATTGAAAAACCTAAAAATATTAGAAGTTGTATGGACCAAGGCATAATCTTCCCCATATCTTGTATTGCAGTTGCGATTGCCATTATTTACGAGACATTTTTCTCGGGCATTATGAGTGGTGCAGTATTATATCAAACACTAATACACAGCATTTTAGCCATCGTTTCTGCTGTAGCACTTTTGCTTATTGCATACTGCGGTTTTATGAAGCTTACCTTTCCACCTATTATCAGTGTTATTCCGATTTTTTTCTGGATTACAAGGCTTATTATAATATTTTCAAGCTTTTCGACCATATCGGTTATATCAGACACGATAATCGAAACGGCGGCAATGTGTCTTACACTCATAACCTTTATTATATATGCTAAGCTTGAAAGCGGATATCTTGAGAAAGAAAAACATCTGCTCGCATTTGCGACAGTGCTTGTTAATACATATGTCTGCCTTATAGCATCTGTTCCGCGTATTATATGTGATATTACTTCGTTTGAGCAGGCGGTACATCTTCATCCCGTCCCCTCTCTTACAACGCTTAGTGCCGCATTATTCTCGATAATAGTATCGGCAAGATTAACAAAAGCTGAAAAATAAAATAAAAATACGGTTATGCTAATATTTAGCACAACCGTATTTTTATTTTTTATAGATTTTTAATATATTTCTTAAACTGAGGCAACATACCGATTTTATCGGGAACATGGGGAGGCATCTGCAAAATATCGTGACCTGGGAAGGGATTTCCCTCAATAAGCAAAGGTCCGTTTTCAGTAACCGCAACATCCCAACCAACATAACCAACTTGCGGAATTACTCTTGCCGCTTTGCACACCAACTCGACCGATTCGCTCCAACATGGCAGCTGCCAACCCTTTATGACACAGCCTGTATATGGATGTGTCTCGTAATATATGCTGTCTTTATCAAAGGCAGGAAACTCGATAATTCCGGTATCAATATTTACAGGTGCTGCCATTCCGCCCGCATTAATATTGTCAACAAATCTGCCGCCGTTTCCAATACGGATAAAGGCATAAATAATATGCGGTTCGTTTTCTGTAAGAACGGTAACAATGCGGTATGTATTAACCGAGTGGGGATAGAGGGCAGAGATATCTTTATGTTGAACGACAAATTCCTCTGCAAGTCCCGATTTTATCTCTTTAAGATAAGAAAAAAGCTTTTCTTCACTTTCAAAATCAGAAACCTTAAGCTTTTCTACCCCTCTGCCACAAGCTTCTGCCGTCGGCTTAGAGATAATAACGTCTAGTCCGTCTATAAAACTCTTAAACTCTTCAATATCGGCTTTTTCCATATCAATCCACCTGCGGTTTAAAAACTCGCCAAAGGTGTTATTAAACTCGACCTTATTATCTAAAATATGGTAATATTGTTTATCGTTAAGTAAACTTACAATCGTATTATTAATACCTCTGGTAACATATGTTGCACGTTGGGCATCTGTGAGATTGTAAAACTCGCAAAGCTGATAATCCTTATATCCAGCCCCGTATTTAATACCACACTTTATAATATCAAAGAACAGCTTTACTCGAGAAATTCCGGTTTTTTTATTAATCGCCTTTACGGTAGCGAGTAGGTTTTTATAGTCCATTTTAAGAATTCTTTTTATAAGATAAACTATTCTTTTCATTTTATTTATCCTTTAAAATTTCTTCAATATAGTTTCCGGCAGGGGTCATATATTCACAGTTGAAATATTCGAAGCGGCCGCTGTCAGCAAGTTCAGCAAGGCGGACATCTATCGGAACCTGAGCAAGAAGTTCTACCCCGAGCTCGTCGGCAACAGTCTCAGTTTTGCCCTCGCCGAATATACGGAACTCTGCGCCACAGTCGGGACAGCAGACATAACTCATATTTTCTACAATTCCCAGAACAGAGATATCCATAGCGTTTGCCATATTGTATGCCTTTTTTACAATCATTGAAACGAGGTCTTGCGGAGAGGTTACGATAACAATTCCGTCAAGCGAAAGAGACTGAAAAACGGTTAGCGGTACATCACCTGTTCCAGGGGGCATATCAACAAACATATAGTCAAGCTCTCCCCAGTTAACCTCCGACCAAAACTGAGTTACTGCACCTGCAATAACGGGGCCTCTCCAAACAACAGGCGAATCTTCACTTTCGAGCAGAAGATTTACCGACATAATTTTTATTCCGCTCTCGGTTTCGGCGGGGATAATACCAAAATCATCCGCCTCGGCACGAGAATGAATTCCGAACATTTTGGGGATTGACGGACCTGTTATATCGGCATCAAGTATTCCAACCTTATAGCCCTTTCTACGCATTTCAACCGCAAGTATAGAGGTCACAAGGGATTTGCCGACCCCTCCCTTTCCGGAGACAACGCCGATAACTTTTTTTACCGAGCTATGAGCATTCAGCGGAGCTTTTTGAGGCTTTGCTGCCTCTCCCGCCTTAGAACAACCCGCACAGTTGCCGTCACAAGCGGTGTCGTTACATTTTCTTTCTTCTGACATATAGTTCACTCCAAAAATCAGTATATTATGGTTATTATACCTCTTTTGAAGCGTTTTTTCAATCCCCGTCAGAAAATAGTTTCAATAATTTTACCAGAAGACTCGGGGGAATATATAAACGAATCGATATGGTCGCCCTCGTAAAAATATTCGGTTGGAGTTCTGAACTCCGAATCGAAGCTGTCGATAATTATAAGCTTTATTTTCATCTTCTCCGGAATGATGCTTTTTATGTAGACACTGGCGGTCTGCCCCACCCTTATACCATCCTTGCTTTCGGCAAGGCCCGCAAGATTTGGCGCAAGCTCGACGAAAATCCCATAGCTCTCGACACTTCTCACAATTCCTGAGACAGTTTGCCCTTGGCTTAGGCGGTCAGCATTTTCACACCAGCTTCCAAGCAATTCCTTATGTGACAGGGTTATTCTGCCTGCAGGGTCGATGTTCTTGATAATTACCCTTATTTCCTCTCCTGTACAAAAACGGTCGCGTGGATGACTTATTCTGGAAACAGATATAGAATCTATCGGCAAAAGCGCAATATTCCCACAGCCAATATCGCAAAATACCCCGAAGCTTTCAAGGTGGGTAACCTTAGCGTTAATTATATCTCCCGGAACACAGCTGTTTAAAAACTCTGTACGGCAGATTTTCTGGGCATTTCTTCTTGAGAGAAGGGCGTATTTATTGCCGTCAGCGTC
>JAGBUC010000060.1 GCA_017630985.1 Clostridia bacterium | reverse complement strand
TGTTCGCAAAACTCGTGAATATGTTCGTTTTGCTCGTCCTTGTGCTTTTTAAGAACAAGGTCTGCCGCAAAACCTGTAATGATACCTGAAACAAGCTTTGCTACAAGAATTGATGAAATAAGAGTGAGGGGAAGCTTTGCCGAAAGCATCATAGGAAGCATTTCGTCACTGGTTGCAAGAATTACCGCAAACAGAGTTCCGACCGTAACGGTACCTGCCGCATACATTCCTGCAACTGCACCCGAAAAGCCGCATTGCGGAACGAGGCCTAAAAACGAGCTGAAGAGAGGTCCGAAGCGTTTCGATTGTTTAACAAAGCTTGTAAGCTTACTGTTGCCCGTATGCTCTAGCCATTCCATAAAAAGATAAGCCAAAAAGAGAATAGGCGCCATTTTGATAGCTTCTACGAATGGGTGAGACAAGGAGTGATACAAGATGTGCAAGAGTTCCATTAAAATTCTCCAAAAAACAGTTTGAGGTTATTCTATCATAAAAGTATAAAAATATCAATTATTTTTCATTTTATAAAGCATTCGGTCGATTGCAGACTTAAAGGCGGCATTTTCAGGTTTTTTAAGAAGAGGGTCGGCTGCTATAAGCTTTTGCGCCTGAAGCCCTGCGCTTCTAAGCACAGAGAGATCGCTTGAGAGGTCGGCAATATGAAGTTCAGGTAGACCGTGTTGACGGTTGCCCAAAAAGTCGCCCGGACCGCGAAGCTGTAAATCCTTATCAGCAATCGTAAAGCCGTCGGTGGTTTGGCACATTATTTTAAGGCGGTTTTCTTTTGCAGATTTAAGGTCCGAAATAAGAATACAGGTAGATTTATAGCCGCCCCGACCTATGCGTCCTCTTAACTGATGAAGCTGAGAAAGACCGAATCGTTCTGCATTTTCGATAACCATAATTGCCGCGTTAGGAACATCAATACCAACCTCAACAACGGTTGTGGAAATAAGCAGGTCAATATCACCTGCTGCAAAGCTTCGCATAACCGCGTCCTTTTCCTTAGGCTTCATTTTGCCGTGAAGCAGACCAAGACGAAACTCAGAAAATTCATTTTCCTTAAGGCGCTCGTAATATTGCTCTGCCGAAATAAGACCATCGGTATTTTCGCCCTCTTCGACCAAAGGACAAACTATATAGCCCTGTCTACCCTCGTTAATGTGCTTTTTGATGTAGGAAAAGACCCTATTTCGAAGGTCGGAGCCGACGGCATAGGTTTCGACAGCCTGTCTGCCCTTAGGGTATTCGTCGATAATAGAAATATCAAGGTCTCCGTGCATAATGAGGGCGAGGGTTCTGGGTATGGGTGTAGCAGACATAACAAGGGTGTGCGCAGCCTTGCCCTTTTCGGAAAGGGCGGCGCGTTGCTCAACGCCGAAACGGTGCTGCTCGTCTGTGACAACGAGACCTAGTCGTTTAAAATACACATTATCCGATAATAACGCGTGGGTACCGATAACAATATGGGTTTGTCCGCTTTCAAGCGATTGCTTTACAAGGTGTTTTTGGTGTTTAGTTGCGCTTCCCGTAAGAAGAGATACTGTAATGCCTGTCCGGTCAAAAAGATGTGTGAAGGTTTTAAAATGCTGCTCTGCCAAGATTTCTGTGGGAGCCATAACCGCCGACTGATAGCCGTTTTTAAAGGCATTAAAACAACATGCGGCAGCTACAGCCGTTTTACCGCTGCCGACATCCCCCTGTATAAGACGGTTCATAGGCACGGCTTTCGCCGTATCGGAGACGGCGTCCGAGATACATCTTTTTTGTGCATTGGTTAGGGAATAGGGTAGGAGTGAGAAAAACTCTGCCGAATGGTCGTCTTTCATAACAGACGAGGTTTTGCCTCGATTAACATTTTTGATAAAAAGAAGGCTTGACTGAAGCATAAAAAGCTCTTCAAAAACAAGTCGCTTTTTAGCGATTTCAAGAGCCGCAGAGTTTTCAGGAAAGTGAATATTCCTAAGCGCGAAGCTTCGGTCGCAAAGTTCGTTATTTGTTATTATCTCGTTTGGTAAAAATTCATCCACATTTACTGCGGTGAGTGCGGTTTTAACCGCCTTTTCAATAGCGGACGATGAAAGTCCCGCGGTGGTAGGATAAATAGGTCTGATAATTTCAAAGCCGACAGGACGCATCTGAGGCGACGACATTTCGAAGCGGAACGAATCGGTCGAGAGCTTTCCGTAAAATAAATATTCCTCTCCGATATGTATTTTTGCCGCCTCGTATTTATTATTAAATATGGTGACATTCATAATTGAACTTTGGTCCTTAACGCTGAATTTATAAAGCACCATATTTTTACGGATATAATTTTCCTTAACATCAGAAACGACAGTAGCTTTAACGCAAACACTACCCAGACCGCGAGCCTTTATAATAGGGGTTATTACACTCCAGTCTTCGTATGAGCGCGGATAAAAACGCAAAAGGGCGCCGACCGTGTCGATGCCCAGTTTGCCGAAAAGGCCGGCGCGTTTTTCGCCTACGCCCTTTAAATATCTGATGTTGTCGAATTCGGTTGCCATAAGGAACCTCCGAATTAATTATTCTACAGAAATGATGAAGTAGTATACAGGTTGACCGCCGTTAACGAGGGTAAATTCGACCTTGTCGCCGAATTTCTCGTTAAGGATAGCGTTTAATGCCTCTGCCTGCTCGTCGGTTACATCCTCGCCATAGAAGAGGGTTACGAATGACGAGTCGCGCTTAATAAGCTGTTTTGTGAGGCGAACGAGACAAGCCTCAAGCTCGGTTTCGGTGAAGACGATTTTGCCGTTGTCGAGGGCAAGCAGCTCGCCCTTTTTAATTTGCTTTCCGTCAAAATCGGAATCGCGTGCGGCAAAGGTTATCTGACCGGTAGAGACGCTGTTTATAGTGTCTTGCATAGCGATAGCGTTATCATTATCGGATGCATCAGGGTCGAAATTAAGCATTGCGGTAACGCCCTGAGGAATTGTTCTTGTGTGGATTACAATAACATTTCGTGTTGCAAGGGGGATAGCCTGTTCTGCCGCCATAATGATGTTTTTATTGTTGGGGAAAACGAAAACGGTTTCGGCAGGGGTGGCTTCAATAGCGCGAAGAATATCGTCGGTTGAGGGGTTCATTGTCTGACCGCCGCTTACCACAATATCAGCCCCAAGGTCTTTAAACAGCGCGGTAATTCCGTCACCTGCTGCAACCGAAACAAAGCCGTAATGCTTCTCGGGGGCAACAGATTTGATGGTTTCGGTGCGGTCGGCATTCTGGGCAGGCTTTTTAGAACGGTTTTCAGAGTCGTGCTTTGCGCGCTCGTGCTGGTCTGCCATATTTTCTATTTTAAGCTTTACAAGAGAACCAAAGGTGAGCGCCTTTTCGATAGCGTTGCCGGGATGGTCGGTATGAACATGGACCTTTATAATTTCCTCGTCGTCTACAACTACGACACAGTCGCCGATAGATTCGAGGTATGAACGGAGCTCGCTTGGTTGCTTGTCGCAGTCTTCGGCTCTGTTTACGATAAATTCTGTGCAGTAGGGGAAATTGATATCAAAATCTTCAAGCTCGCCCGCAGCGTTTCTTGAAGATTTTTCTTCCTCTTCTGGCTCTTCGACGGTGACGCCTTTTGATTCAATCATAACGCCGTCCTTGAAGACC
>JAGBUC010000059.1 GCA_017630985.1 Clostridia bacterium | reverse complement strand
GGCTTATTTGTTTGAATCGTCTACATCAGTATAGTCAGCATCATATACATCAGGTCCTGCCTGACCGCCGGTCTCGCCGCCCTGAGCCTGCTGCTGAGCCTCGGCTGCTGCCTTATAAAGCTTTTCAGAAACGGCATAAACCTGCTTCTGAAGCTCTTCCTGTTTTGCCTTAATGGCCTCTATATCGTCACCCTTAAGGGCTTCTTTAAGGGCTTCCTTTGCCTCTTCAATCGACTTTTTCTCTTCTTCAGAAAGCTTGTCGCCCATTTCAGAAATGGTCTTCTCGGTGGTGTAAACCATCTGGTCTGCGCCGTTTCTGGTGTCGACATCCTCTCTTCTCTTCTTGTCCTCAGCGGCATATTCTTCGGCTTCCTTAACGGCCTTTTCAATGTCGTCCTTAGACATATTGGTGTTAGAGGTGATGGTGATAGACTGCTCCTTGCCTGTTCCAAGGTCCTTTGCAGAAACATGAACGATACCGTTAGCATCGATATCAAAGGTTACTTCAATCTGGGGGATTCCGCGTGGTGCGGGTGCAATTCCGTCGAGGTTGAAGATGCCAAGGGTCTTGTTGTCCTTTGCAAATTCGCGCTCACCCTGAAGAACGTGTACCTGAACCGAGGTCTGACCGTCAGCTGCGGTCGAGAAAATCTGGCTCTTCTTTGCGGGGATGGTGGTGTTTCTGTCGATAACCTTTGTTGAAACGCCGCCCATAGTCTCAATTCCTAAAGAAAGAGGTGTTACGTCAAGGAGAAGAAGTCCTTTAACGTCTCCGCCAAGAACACCGCCCTGAATTGCTGCGCCAAGAGCTACGCACTCGTCAGGGTTAAGTCCCTTTGAGGGCTCCTTGCCGATAAAGTTTTTAACTGCTTCCTGAACTGCGGGAATTCTTGAAGAACCGCCGACCATAAGCACCTTGTGGATTTCACCCTTGTCAAGACCCGAGTCTGCAAGAGCCTGACGAACGGGACCCATTGTTGCTTCAACAAGGTCGTCGGTGAGCTCGTTGAATTTTGCTCTGGTAAGGGTTGCCTCATAGTGCTTAGGACCTGTAGCATCAGCCGTAATAAAGGGGAGGTTGATATCGGTGGTGGTCATACCAGAAAGGTCAATCTTTGCCTTTTCTGCAGCTTCCTTAACCCTCTGCATTGCCATCTTGTCGCCCGACAAATCAATGCCGTTTTCAGCCTTAAAGCCTGCAACAATCCAGTCCATAATGCGCTTGTCGAAGTCGTCACCGCCAAGACGGTTGTTACCTGCGGTAGCCAAAACCTCCTGAACTCCGTCGCCCATTTCGATGATAGAAACGTCGAAGGTACCGCCGCCAAGGTCGTATACCATAACCTTCTGGTCGTCTTCCTTGTCGATAGAATATGCAAGAGCCGCAGCGGTAGGCTCGTTGATTATACGCTTAACCTCAAGTCCTGCAATTTTACCTGCATCTTTGGTTGCTTGACGCTGAGCGTCGGTGAAGTATGCCGGAACGGTGATTACCGCCTCGGTAACGGTCTGACCGAGATATGCCTCTGCATCAGCCTTTAATTTCTGAAGGATAATTGCCGAAATTTCCTGAGGGGTGTATGCCTTTCCGTCAATCGACACGGTATTGGTTGTTCCCATGTCGCGCTTGATTGAAGAAATTGTGCGGTCGGGGTTGGTAATAGCCTGACGCTTTGCAACCTGACCTACCATTCTTTCGCCTGTCTTAGAAAACGCAACTACAGACGGGGTTGTTCTTGCACCCTCAGCGTTTGCAATAACTACTGCCTCGCCGCCTTCCATAACGGCAACGCAGGAGTTGGTTGTTCCTAAGTCGATTCCAATAATTTTTCCCATAATAATTTTCTCCTTTTATATAAATGAAATTGTTTATTAATTTGCAACCTGTACCATTGCAGGTCTTACAACCGTATCGCCGAATTTATAGCCCTTTTGCATAACCTGTGCAATAACGTTCTCTCCAAGGCTTTCATCGTCGATATGCATAATTGCTTCGTGAAGATTAGGGTCAAAGGTTTCGCCCACAACACCTATTTCAACAAGTCCAAGCTTGGAGGAAAGGTCGCTCAGTTGCTTTACTATAAGCTCTATTCCTTTGTTATACTGCTCCGTACCCTGCTCGTACTCTGCCGCGCGGTCGGCATTGTCAAGAATCGGGAGCAGCGTTTTCATAACCGATGCCTTAGCATACTCTGAGGTAGAAATCTTTTCGCGCTCGGTCCTCTTTTTATAGTTGTCAAACTCTGCCGCTGTGCGAAGAAGAAGGTCGTTTGCCTTTTCAAGCTCTTGCTTCAGCTTTTCAACCTCTGCATTTTTTCTTGGTTTTTTCTCCTTTTTGGGAGCTTCTTCCTTTTGCTCTGTTTCGGTCGGAGCTTCTACTGTTTCTTCCTTTTTTATGTCTTCTGCCATTTTTATTCCTCCAATCCTTTAAGCACTTCGCTCATTATATTTCCTACCCTGTGCGCCAGATATTCAACACTTGGGAGAATTCTTTCATATGCCATTCTCGTCGGGCCGATTACGGCAATTCGTCCAAGCTCTCTGCCCTCACCGTAGGAGGCAACTATCATACCGGTTGGTTTAAGCTCAAGATAGTTTGTATCATCTCCGAATAACACCCCGACAGGAACATCTATTCGTGAAAGTATACTATATACTGCCTCGTTTGTGCCAAGCAGGTCGATAATCTGCCTTGCCTCGTTATCCCCTCTGCAGACCGAGAAAAGATTTGCAGCGCCGCCAAGCTTTATTTGAGCGTTTTTAAGTTCGTTAGCCATATCGAACACACAGGAAAACAGGGGTGCTATTGTTAAAGCGTCCATTCCAGCCGAAGCAACCATTCCCTGAAGATAGGGCATATCAAGCCGAGAGGCGTCTACCGTACAGATTTTCTGCGCCGCTATGTCCTCAAATTTTTTGACAATAGAGGGTGTGAACTGCGACGAACTGCGAACAAGTCGGCTTCTGGTTCGTCCGTCATCGGTTACGACAAAGACGATTGCCGCCTCTCTTCCCATCGGCATAAGGCTTACCTTTTTAAGCCGTACCCCGTTATATGATGAGGGAGCCGAGATGGTGGGAAGTCCCGTGAGTTCTGACAGAATTTCTGCCGCCGAGGCGCCGAGCGACTCGGGGTCGTGACGTGCAGAGGAGAGCATGTGGTCGATTATCTCCTTGCTTTCGTCCGAAAGCTTTTGCTTCCCCATAAGCTCGGTTACATAAAGGCGGTATGCCTTGCTTGTTGGAACTCTGCCAGCCGAGGTGTGCGGTTGCTCAAGATAGCCCATTTCACAAAGCTCACTCATTTCGTTTCGGAGGGTCGCAGAGGAGGGGGCACCCTCAAGCCTCGTTGCAAGGATTTTAGAGCCGATTGGCTCGCCCGTTTCAATATGAGCCTTGACGATTTCACCGATGATTGCTTTTTTTCGCGGTGTTAGCTCCAAGCAGTTTACCCCCTTTATATGTATTATGTGCTTTTTGTTAGCACTCTAACCACAAGAGTGCTAATGCAAGTATAAGATTACCACTTTTAACCTTAATTGTCAATAGGTAAATGTGAAAAAAGTGTAAATATTTTTTGACTTTAACTGACCTTTGTTCTTTTTGTTAATAAATGTATATTTTTAAGGAATTATGAAAGGCTAACAAAGAGGTGTTTTTATGGAAATTTTAATGAATTGCTTAAAAGCTTTTGTCGTGGGCGGCGGAATTTGCCTTATAGGACAAATCCTTATAGATTACACTAAGCTTACGCCCGCAAGAATTCTTGTCTCTTTTGTAGTTGCGGGGGTAATCCTTTCGGCTTTAGGCGTTTACGGTCCCCTTGTAGAGTTTGCGGGGGCGGGTGCAACCGTTCCCCTTACAGGATTCGGGCATCTGCTTGCCGAGGGCGTTAAAAAGGCGGTTGCAGAATATGGTCTTTTAGGGGTTTTCAGCGGCGGTATTGCGGCGGCATCCGCAGGCCTTGGCGCAGCTATAATTTTCGGCTATCTTATGGCGTTATTATTTAAACCCGGAGATAAAACCACAAAATAGATATTAGGGCGTTTTCCCATGCTTGTTTAATAGGCATAATATCAGCTTTGATATAAATATAATATATCGGTGATATAATGCGGAAAAGCAAGGTAATTTTTATTAAAAACGCCCTTGTACTTACTGTTACGGGGCTTATTATACGATTTATTGGTATGTTTTTCAGAATATGGCTTGCGGGTGCCGTAGGAGCCGAGGGTATAGGGCTTTACAGTCAGATTTTTTCATTTTATGTTCTTGCCTCCGCCTTTGCCTCGACTGGAATTAACACCGCGGTAACACGTCTTGTTTCAGAAGAGCTTGCCAGAGGCAATTCGGGCGGTGCGCTAAAAGCTCTTTTTAGGTGCATAGCGGTTTCTCTTACGGTTGCAGGCGCATCAATGGTAGCAATTTATCTCGGAGCCGACCATATCGCAAAGTTTTTTATCGGAGATGTGAGGTCGGCATCTGCCCTTAAAATATTAACCACCTCCCTGCCTTTTATGGCGGTGTCGTCCTGTATTAAGGGTTATTTTATAGCGAGAAAAAAGACCTCACCCTCATCTGTTTCACAGATATTAGAGCAAGGTGTCAGAATTGGAATAATCGCAGCTTTACTAGGACGCGGCGCAAAGCTTGGAATTGAAGCCTCCTGCCGTTCGGTAATTATAGGCGACTGTATAGCAGAGGGTTGTTCTTGCGCTTATGTTTGGCTATGCTTTATATTCGACAAAAAACGACTTACAAAAAAGTCGGAGCCTCTTGGTTATTCGGTTTTATCTCAGCTTAAGCACATCGCGCTGCCCATAACTGTCGGGCGGTATCTTAATTCGATGCTTAGGACGGCAGAAAACGTTCTTGTACCGCGAAAGCTTGAAGCCTTTGGTATGTCGGCCTCGGACGCCCTTTCGGTTTTTGGAATTATTAAAGGAATGGCGCTTCCCCTTTTATTTTTCCCCGCCTCCTTTTTAAACGCGATGTCTACACTGCTTATCCCTGAAATGAGCGAGGCAATGGCCTCGGGGAAAAAATATAAGGTAAAATACACCGCCGAAAAAAGCATACATATAACTCTTGTGTCTTCCTTGCCTATAGCCGTTGTATTTTTCTTTGCAGCCGAGCCTATAAGTATTCTTGTTTATAACGATTTGCAGGTTGGCGGAATTGTTAGAATGCTTGCGCCGATTGTTCCTCTTATGTATCTTGATTCGGTCTGTGACGGGCTTCTCAAAGGTCTTGACGAACAGTTTTCAGTTTTTAGAAACGCTATGCTTGATTCGCTCGGTCGGCTTGGACTTATAATGATAATCTTACCACGATACAGTGTAGCAGGGTTTGTGGGCATTATGTATCTGAGCAATGCTTTTACCTGTCTTATGAACCTTTTCAGACTTAAAAAGGTTTCGGGTGCAGAGGTTAAATGGTATCGGTGGTTGTTTTTGCCTTTGGTTTTCTCTCTGCTCATGGGAAATATCGTTTCGCTTATATTAAAGCCTATTGCTGTACACAAACTTGTTTACACCTGCATTTTCTCTCTAATTATGGCTGTTTCGTATGTTGTTTTTGTTGTCAAATTTAAATGTTTGACGGTTGATGATTTAAGATAATGTTTCACGTGAAACAAAAAAAGGCGAGTTGCTAAACTCGTCTTTTTTTAAAGAATTCAGTTAAAAGCTCGGCGCATTCCTTTTCGCATATGCCGCCATATACTGTTGGAATGTGGTTGTATGGCAAATTAAAAAGGTTTGTAACAGATTCGTTTGAAGCCGAACCCGCTTTCTTATCGTATGCGCCGAAAACAAGGGTTTCTATTCTGGAGTTGATTATCGCGCCCGTACACATGGGGCACGGTTCCAGCGTTACATACAGCTCGCAACCGTCGAGGCGCCAACTGCCGAGGGTCTCTGCCGCTTGTCTGATTGCGACTATTTCTGCGTGGGCGGTGGGGTCGCCGTCAGCTTCCCTTTTATTATATCCCTCGCCTATAATCTCCCCGTCCTTAACAACGATTGCTCCAACCGGCACATCATCTGTTTCTTCTGCTTTTTTTGCCAGGTATACAGCCTTAAGCATAAAATCTTTGTTCATAGCTTCCTCCTCATATATGTTTCACGTGAAACATTACATTGAAATAAGGGAAAATATAATCGTTGCAATTATATCGATTATAATAATCGGATGCGAAAAAAAGATTTTTGTTCTTTCTTTGAGGGTTAAGACTGTGTCTGCGCTGTCTAGTTCCAATCTAGTATCTTCTTTGTGTTGTAAAGCGAAGAAGCCTATAAAGAAGCAAAGAAGACAAATAACGAAGTAAATTGCTGTTATTGCGCTTTGGAGATTTACAGACTCTATAGTTACAAAAAGGCTGTCGAGACAGACCGACAAAAGATTGTTTATGAAATGGATTGCGATGCCCGTCCAAATAGAGCCTGTTTTTATGACCGAATATGCCAGAGCCAGACCAACAAGAAAAGCAAAGGGTATTTGCATAAAGTTACAGTGCATCAAACCAAAAAGCGCAGCCGAAATTATAATTGCGAAACCGTCTCCGTGCTTTCTGAGAGAACCTAAGACTATACCGCGCATTGCAAACTCCTCTACAAGCGCGGGAGTTACTGCTGTTGAAAGAATTACCAACAGAAAGCCAAAGACACCGTCTGGAGTTTCAATTTGCGGAGACTGGTATTCGAAGCCAAGCGATGAGAAAAATGACGCTACTGTGTTTGTTGCGATGTTTGCAAAGGCGCAAAATCCTATACCCATTAACACAAAGGGCGCAAATAATTTTTTATCGGGCGCGCTAAAAGAGATTATGTCGCCAAGCTTTTTGCCCGTTCCAAACACAACGATGAAAAAAGGCAAGAGGAACATAACCGAAGAAACAACAATTTGGACGACCTGAAGCACCGCCGCATCTGAAAGAAGGTTAAGCATCTGCGCTGCTGAAATACCGAGACGCCCTAAAAACAGAAGCAGAGCATCTGCCCAAAGAAACGGAATTAAAATCAAAATAAGATACGACACGCCAACTAGTCTTGCGTGCTTGCTTATATTAAGCTTTTCTTTTTGACGCGCTATATATTCTGAATATTCGTTTGTTTCTGAATGGGTAAAAGAAATCAAGGCGTTTTCCTCCGAATTTGTTTAATTCTCATGTTATAATTAAATATAATTTTATTTTTCTTTGCTTTGTTTGATTTTTCTTGTCGTTGCTTTGTTTTTCTCGTTTGTCGTTCAGACGATTATGTGAGTAAAAACAACTGATAGATAAGATAACAAGGCTCGGAGGCGAAACTCCGAGCCATACTTTTTATTCTTCGGTTTCGTCCGGTGTATCTTCTTGTGCATCAGCATCCGGCGCTTCAGGTACGTCGGTTACCTCTTCCTCGTCGTGAGGTGTAGATGCAACCGAGAGCACTCTTGCATCTTGGCTTTGACCAAACTTCATTATTCGGACACCCTTAGAAGGACGGTTGAACATACTTATAGTATCGACTGCAATTCTTATAATAATTCCGTCAGAGGAAATCATAATGACATCCTCGTCATCTTTGACAGCAAGAACTGTGCAGACGTCACCGTATTTTTCACAGCGGTAGTTTGTGATACCCTTGCCGCCTCTTGTTTGAATTCGGTGGTCTAAGGCAGGGGTTCTTCTTCCGTATCCCGTTTCGGTTACGGTGAGAAGCATTGTATCATCATCGCAGACCGCCATAGAAACAACCTCGTCGCCATCAGCAAGACGGATAGAGCGTACACCGCGAGCCGTTCTGCCCATAGGACGAACATCATTCTCGTCAAATCTGATTGCTTTACCTTTTTTGGTTGCAACAAGCAGAGATTGTTTTCCGTTTGAGAGGGCAACAAAACGAAGCTCGTCGCCCTCTTCAAGCTCGAGAGCAATTATACCGCTTTTGCGGGTGTTTTTAAACGCCTCCATAGAGGTACGCTTAATACAGCCGTCTTTTGTTCCCATTACGATGTACTGTTCGTTATCGAGCTCTGGGCAGGCAAGAATTTTAGTTACCTTTTCGTCGGGCATTAGCGGTATTATGTTAACCACATTCATTCCCTTTGAGGTTCTTGTTCCCTCGGGGATTTCATATGCTTTAAGCCTGTAAACACGGCCGAGGTTAGTAAACATCATAATATAGTCGTGAGACGAGCAGACGAACATATTCTCGACAAAGTCCTCTTCCCTTGTTGTGAGTCCCTTAACGCCTCTGCCGCCACGGTTTTGAACACGGTATTCGTATGCGGGCACACGTTTCATATATCCGCTCATTGTACGGGTTATCACGCATTCTTCCTCAGGGATAAGGTCTTCAATATCGACCTCTCCCGAAATGGCAGAGATTTCGGTTCTTCTGTCGTCGGAATATTTGTCGCGTAGATTTAAAGCCTCGGTTTTAACAATGTCGAGTACGCGGGAATGGTTACTTAAAATATCCTGACATTCCTTGATAAAATCAAGCTTTTCTGCAAGTTCTTCCTCGATTTTCTGTTTTTCCATTCCGGCAAGTTTACCAAGCTGCATCTGGACGATGGCGGTGGTTTGTAAATCATCGAGACCGAAACGTTCAGCCAAAGCTTCCTTAGATTCGGGGATTGTTTTAGAGTTTCTAATTATTGCGATAACCTCGTCGATAAAGTCTAGCGCAATTTTAAGACCCTCAAGAATATGGGCGCGCTCTTCAGCCTTGCGCATATCGAAACGGGTTTTCCTTTCGATTATTTCGCATTGGAAATCAATCGAATTCTGGAGCATCTCTTTAAGGGTTAAAATTTGCGGTTTGCCGTTAACAATCGCGATTAGGTTTGCTCCGAAGGTGGTTTGAAGCTCTGTATAAGAATATAGCTTATTTAAGATTACCTGCGGGTTTGCATCACGTTTTATGTCAACCACAATTCTGATACCGCCGTCGCGCTTTGAAGAATAGTCGACAACGTCGTCTATACCCTCTATACGCTTGTCGGCAGCGAGGTCATAAATCTTTTTAACAAGGTCTTTCTTTCTTACCTTATAAGGAATTTCGGTTATGACAATACGGTATTTTCCGTTAGAGGTTTCCTCAATTTCCGCCTTACCTCTTACGATAATTTTACCCTTACCGGTAGCATATGCGGCGCGGATTCCGCTTCTTCCCATAATTGTTCCGCCGGTTGGGAAGTCGGGGCCTTTAATATGCTCACAAAGCTCGGACAGATCAGCATCGGGGTTGTCGATAAGACAGCACATACCGTCAATAACCTCGCCGAGATTATGAGGAGGAATTTCGGTTGCCATACCGAAGGCGATTCCTGAAGAGCCGTTTACAAGAAGCTGCGGGAAACGTACCGGAAGAACGGTAGGCTCTTTAAGGCGGTCGTCATAGTTAGGCGCGAAATCGACCGTTTCTTTCTCAATATCGTCAAGCATATGGAGAGAAAGGCGGTTCATCTTAGACTCTGTATAACGGTAGGCAGCGGCTGGGTAACCGTCGATGTTACCGAAGTTTCCGTGACCGTCTATTAAGGGATAGCGGAGAGAAAAATCCTGAGCCATACGGACCATAGCATCATAAACCGAGCTATCACCATGGGGATGGTATCTACCAAGTACGGCACCGACGGTATCGGCGCACTTACGGTATGCCTTATCGGGTGTTAAGCCGTTTTCATACATAGTGTAAAGAATACGGCGGTGAACAGGCTTTAAACCGTCACGCACATCGGGAAGCGCACGGCCGACAAGTACAGACATTCCGTACTGAAGCATACTTGATTTTACTTCGTCAACAATTTCAACAGGAACAATATTGGTTTCTTCACTTTCGGGCCAATATATCTTTTCTTGTTTTGCCATTTTCGTTCTCTCCTTTCCTTAAATATCCAAATCGGTCGCAAATACTGCGTTTTCTTCGATAAATTGCTTTCTTGGCTCGACCTCGTCGCCCATAAGCATTGTGAAGGTGGCGTCGGCAAGTTCAGCATCTGCCATAGTTACACGAAGCATAGTTCTCTTTTCGGGGTCAAGGGTTGTTTCCCAAAGCTGTTCAGGATTCATTTCACCGAGACCCTTATAACGCTGAACATCAGCGGTTCCGCCAAGACGCTCGATATATTCTGCCTTTTCCTCATCGGTAAAAGCATCAAAATGCTGTTTGCCCTTTGAAATTCTGTAAAGAGGGGGTTGAGCAAGGTAAATATGACCGGTTTCGATAAGCTGCGGCATATAGCGGAAGAAGAAGGTCAGAAGAAGTGTTCTGATATGGCTTCCGTCGACGTCGGCATCCGCCATAATAACAATTTTGTCGTAGCGAAGCTTTTCAATATTAAAGTTTTCGCCTATTCCTGTGCCGAGCGCCACGATAACAGGAGTTAACTTATCATTTCCGTAAACCTTGTCATCACGGGCTTTTTCAACATTGAGCATTTTACCCCAAAGAGGAAGAATTGCCTGGTAGGTTGAGTTTCTGCCCTCGACGGCAGAGCCGCCCGCACTGTCTCCCTCGACGATATAAATTTCGGTTTTGGTCGGGTCGTCGGAAATACAGTCGGTTAATTTTTCGGGCATACGGGTTTTTCCGCCTATACCCGATTTATTACGGGAAGCATCTCTTGCCTTTTGGGCGGCTTCACGGGCATTTGATGCAGCAATAGCCTTTTCTATGACGATTTTAGCCTCAGCAGGATGCTCTTCTAAATAACTATAAAGCTGGTCGTTAACAAGGTCGCGAACAAGCTGTCCAATAGAGGTGTTACCAAGCTTTGCTTTGGTCTGGCTCTCAAACTGGGCATCGGCAAGTTTAACCGAAACGACCGCTATAAGTCCCTCCATAATATCCTCGCCCTTGAGGTTATCTGAGTCGACCTTAAGCTTTTTAAAATCGTGAGCGTATTTGTTTACAACACGGGCAACCGTCTGACGAAAAGCCTGTTCGTGAGTACCGCCGTCAATAGTGTG
>JAGBUC010000010.1 GCA_017630985.1 Clostridia bacterium | reverse complement strand
GTATTTGTGCTTCTGCCTGCCCGCAAGGAGCAATCGAGCTCGACAGGGATACAGGAAAATGGGTTGTTAATGAGGATAAGTGCATTCACTGCGGTATTTGCTATTATAAATGCCCCAAAAAGTGCATCTCTATGGTCGATGCCGAAACTGCCCTCGCAGCAGTCGAAGAAAAGGCAGCTGACGACGGAGCATCTCTTCCAAAAGCAGACCTCGACAAGTGCGTTTACTGTACCCTTTGCGCTAAAAACTGCCCTCAGGGTGCCCTCACGGTAGACCGTGCAAATAAGGTTTGGAAACTTGACGCCGATTCTTGTGTTTCCTGCGGACTTTGCGCCGACAAATGTCCCAAGAAATGTATCGATATGTCTGCTTCTTCTGCCGCCGAGGCTAACGAGCCTGAATTCAAACGTGGCTATGATGTTGAGGCAACCCCCGACGCCAACCTCGACCTTTGCGTTTTCTGCGGAATTTGCTCAAAGGCTTGCCCACAGGATGCCATTACGGTCGACAGAGAAAACAAAACTTGGGTTATCGACGAGGATAAATGTATCCACTGCGCAATCTGCGCCTACAAGTGCCCCAAGAAATGTATTGATATGAAATAAGGTGAATTTATGCACGAACATCACGAGGCTGTCCATATTATTGAACACGCCCAGATAGCTCTTGAAGAAAGAGGTCACACAAAGGTAAAGCAAATTAACCTTGTCATCGGTGAATCAAGCGGATTTTCTCCCGAAGCAGTCATTATGAACATCGAAATAAACGCTGTAGGAACCTGCTGCGAGGATGTTCCCGTAACCGTTCGTAAGGTTAAATCAATGCTTAAATGCCCAAACTGTGGCGAACTCTTTATGAAAAAGCCCTTCCATTTCGAATGTCCCCACTGTAATACACCTGGTGTCCCCAGTGAAATCGGAAAGGAAATGGCTATTGACAGCATAGAAACAGAATGACAAAAAGAATATTTATAACCGGTATCGTACAGGGTGTCGGCTTTCGCCCCTGCTCAAAGAAGGTTGCAGATGAGATGCAGCTTTCGGGCACCGTAAAAAACCTTGGCGCAGGCGCCGAAATTGTCATTAAGTGTGATAACCGGGTGACAGAGGATTTCCTCTGTCGCCTTGTTTCTTTATTGCCAAAAGAGGCAAAATTTAATAGTATTGATATCACCGACTGTGAGGAATTTAAGGGTGTCGGCTTTTCTATTATAGAAAGCGGTACCGACGACCGCTTTCTGCCCGAAATAATCCCCGATATCGCAACCTGCGATAAATGTATAACTGAACTTGAAAATAAATCCGACCGCAGACATCTTCACCCCTTTATAAGCTGCTCTGCCTGCGGACCGAGATATTCTATAATAAACAAACTGCCCTACGACCGCGCAAACACCCTTATGGACAAATTCCCCCTTTGCACAAAATGCAGGGATGAATATTCAACCCCCGACGACCGTAGGCTCCACGCCCAAACTATAGCCTGTAAGGATTGCGGACCAAAGCTTATGTGGCGCGGCGAAAACGAAAAACTAAATCCGCTTAAGGCTGCAATCAACTCTATTAAAAACGGCGGTGTTGTCGCCGTCAAGGACATCGGCGGATACCACTTTGTCTGCCTTGCAGACGATAACTCAGCAATAGAGAATTTGCGAAATCTTAAACTCCGCGAGCAAAAACCCTTTGCTATTATGTTTGAAGATTTAAAGCAAATAAAAAAATATATAAATATAAACGAAACCGAAGCAGAACTTTTAACCTCGTCAGCAAGACCTATTGTGTTAATAGAAAAGCAAGCTGCTGTTTTTAATAACGCCTCAAAAGGAAGTCGATTTGTGGGGGCAATGCTCCCCTCTAACCCCGTTCAGTATCTGCTTGTAAAAGAACTCGGTCCCCTTATTATGACAAGCGGAAACATCTCGGGTGAGCCAATTATTACGGAAAACAACCAGATGCTTGAAATTTATGATAATTCGCCATATCTAAGCGGTGTCTTATACCACGACCGCGATATTATAACCTCTCTTGATGATTCAATATATTATGTTCTTGACGGAACAAGCCATATTGTAAGACGTGGTAGAGGGGTTGCCCCCGAAAGCATTCCCCTAAATTTAAGAGATAAAACAATCTTTGCCGCAGGAAGCGACCTTAAGGCCTGCCTCGGCTTTTATAAAAACGGCAAAGCAGTCCTTTCTCAGCACTTTGGCGATTTAGAGGACGACGGCTGTGCTGAGGTTTACAAAAATTCGGCAAAACATATTTCAAACCTCTTTGGTTTTAGTCCCGATATTACGGTGTCAGATATGCACCCCGCATATTTCAGTTCAAAACTGTCGGAAGAATTATACGACAAAAAATCGCTTAAGGTTCAGCACCACCACGCCCATATTGCCTCGGTTATGGCGGAGCATAACTTAAACTCTATTTTAGGCTTTGCCCTCGACGGCACGGGTTATGGCGAAAATGGCGAGGTCTGGGGAGGCGAAGTCCTTTACTGTGAGGGCAAAAATTACCGCCGTATTGCCCATCTTAAAACGGTTAAAATGTGCGGCGGAGACGAGCTTTCAAAAAACGCGTCAGAGTCTCTTGCCTGTTATATGATTGCTGGCAATATGCAAATACCCGAAGATATTATGTCTAAAGAGGACGCCGAAATAGTCGAGGCGGCTATAGAAAATAATATTAACTGCGTAATGTCGTCAAGCTGTGGAAGGCTTTTTGACGCCGTATGTGCACTGCTCGGCTTTGGAAAGTATAACTACTTTGAGGGTCAGTGTGCGGTCTCTCTTGAAAACGCGGCAAATACTGCCATAAATAAAGGCACCCTTGCCTACCCTCTCAGTTTGCAGTATAATAAAGATGAACTCGATACGGTTAAGCTAATCTGCGATATTTCGGAGGCTAAAGAAAATGGCGCCGACCCATATGCGCTGGCTCTCGGGTTTCATGTTGCTCTTGCCGACGGTCTTACCCAAATAGCAAAACAACAAAATGTCATGAAAATTGCCCTCTCGGGTGGAACCTTTAATAACCGAATTCTCACTCGTCTTCTTAAAGAAAAGCTTAGTGCCGAGGGTTTTAAGGTCTATATGAATGAAAAAGTGCCGTCGGGCGACGGCGGAATTGCCCTTGGTCAACTGTTTATTGCAGGAAAGGAATAAATTATGTGTGTTGCATTACCCGGTATAATTGAAAAAATTGAAGACAGTATTGCCTCTGTCAACTTTTCGGGAAACATTGTCCGCGCTCATACGGGGGTTGTGGATGTAAAGGTCGGCGATTATGTGCTTGTTCACGCAGGTCTTGTTATTCAAAAGCTCGACCGCGAGGAAGCCGATAATATGACCGAGCTGTTTGAAGCTATAAAGGAAATCGAGAATGGATAAAATAAAAGAAATTGCCTACTTTCTTAAAACCTACGATGGCGAGCCGATTACCTTAATGGAGGTCTGTGGAACACATACCGCCTCTATCGTTGAAAACGGCATTGAGAGTATGCTCTCGGATAAAATACGGCTAATAACAGGCCCCGGTTGCCCGGTTTGTGTCACCGTTGCCGCTTATATTGATAAGCTTTGCGAACTTGCCAAACTTCCAAACACTTGTGTCTGCAGCTTTGGCGATATGATAAGGGTCAAGGGAAGCCGCGGCTCTCTGCACGACGCTAAGGCAGAGGGCGGCAGAACCCTTATGGTTTATTCCCCCCTCGACCTTATCGAAATTGCAAAAGGCGAGCCCAGAACAACCTTTATTTTTGCGGCGGTCGGTTTTGAAACAACCACCCCCCTCTATGCCGTACTTTTAGAGGAAATTATAAAACACAAGATAAAAAATATAAAACTGCTCTGTGCCCTTAAAACTATGCCCACCGTCATCGACAAGGTGCTCTCGGCAGATAATAAAATCACCGGTATGATTGCCCCCGGTCACGTAAGCGTAATTACGGGAAGCGACATCTTTAAACCCTTTGCCGAAAAATATAAAATTCCCTTTGTGGTCGCAGGCTTCGAGGGTGAACAGCTGCTTCTTGCTATATGGGCGCTCACAAAGCTAAAGGGCAAGGGCGAGGTGAAAAGTCTTTACACCGAGGCGGTAACCAAAAGCGGAAACGAAGCCTCCTACGCTTTAGTAGAAAAATATTTTGAGCCCTGTGCTGCCGCTTGGAGAGGCCTTGGAATTATCGAAAATTCCGGTATGAAGCTTCGTGCAGAATATGCCGAATTTGATGTCGGAAGCGAATGCCTTTACGATGACTTTATACCAAAAGGTTGCTCCTGTGGCGAGATTATAACCGGACTTAAAAAACCAGAGGAATGCCCCCTCTTTGGAAAGGTCTGCACCCCCTTAAATCCCGTTGGCGCCTGTATGGTATCCCACGAGGGAAGCTGTTTTAATTATTTTATGAAAAAAGGATAATTCTTTATGAAAATTACTCTTGCTCACGGAAGCGGCGGACAGTCTACAAAAGAACTTATTGAGAAAATTTTTGCCGCATCCTATAAAAATCCCGTTCTCGATATGATGGAGGACAGCGCAGTAGTCGGTGGCTCAAATAAAATTGCCATAACAACCGACAGCTTTGTCGTCGACCCAATATTCTTTAAAGGCGGAAATATCGGCCGCCTTGCCGTTTGCGGAACGGTTAACGACCTGCTTATGCGAGGCGCCACCCCTAAATATCTCACCAGCGCCTTTATTATTGAAGAGGGCGCCGAATTAAACGAACTAAAACTAATCGCCGCTTCTATGGCACAAGCCGCAAAAGAAGCAGGTGTAATAATCGTTGCGGGTGACACAAAGGTCGTTGACGGTAATGGCAGAATATATATAAATACCTCGGGCGTCGGCTTTATTGAGGGAGAAGACTTTGCCTCAACCAAATGCGAGGAAGACGATGCCATAATCGTTTCGGGTAGTATGGGCGACCATCACGCCGCAATTCTCTCCCACAGAATGAATATTAAAAACGAAATTGCAAGCGACGTCGCTCCCCTTTGCGATATGGTGTCAAATCTTCAGAAAAACGGTGTTGCCGTTCACGCTATGAGAGATATAACAAGGGGCGGCCTCGGCACCGTGCTAAACGAACTTGCCGAAGCGTCGGGTAAGTGTTTCAAAATTAAGGAAGACGCCATTCCCGTAAATCCTCAGGTTAAATCCTTTGTAAAACTTCTTGGACTTAACATTATGCATATGGGCAACGAGGGTAAGCTAGTCTGTGTTGTTGCAAAAAACGATGCCGAAAAAGCCTTACAAATTATAAAAAACAGTAAATACGGCGAAAACGCCGCTATCATAGGCAAAGTATCTTGGGGCGGCGGAGTCGTTATGGAAACTGCCCTCGGAGGCAAAAAAAAGGTCGGCATACTTATAGGCGAAGGCCTGCCGAGAATTTGCTAAATAAAAAATAAAAGCTGATACAGTTTTGTATCAGCTTTTTGTTTTATATCATACCGTATGCTCTGCAGATAATATATGCTGTATAGCCAAGATAACCCACAAGGGAAATTACGCCCTCTATCCTTCCGCAACGCTTTCCTGTAAAGGAGAACAACATCATCATTGCCGTAGCAACAAGAAGAATAATCGTGTCTATCATCATATCCGCATTAACCGAGATAGGACTTATAATAACCGTCGCTCCGAGAATAAAAAGCAAATTGAATATATTCGAGCCAATTACGTTACCAACCGCAAGCTCGCTCTCGCCCTTTCTCGCCGCAACAACTGAGGTCACAAGTTCGGGTAAAGATGTTCCAATCGCGCATATTGTAAGACCTATAAGGGTCGAATCCATACCAAGATTTTCGGCAATCGTGGTTGCGCTGTTAACAACAAACTGTCCTCCGCAAATTATCATCGCAAGACCTATAATAAGGAGTAGTATGCTTTTCGGAAGAGGCATTGTTTTGGTTTCATCATCAGAAACTACGCGGTTTTTAATGCTTTGATAAACCATCCAACCGATATATATGACGAAAAGTGAAAGCAAAATCACGCCCTCTAATACCGCAAGCTCTCCATCGGCTATCATCGGTATAAAAAGTATCGTGGTGCAAATTGCCCAAGGGAAATCCCTTTTAATCGAACCCATCGAGGTCGGTATAGGCTTAATCATCATACAAACGCCCAAAATGAAAAGCAGATTGAACAAATTAGAGCCTAAAATATTGCCTACAGCCATATCGCTTGCGCCCGCAACATCAAAGAAACGCGCCTGAACTCCCGCAGTAATACTAACTGCTGCCTCGGGTGCGCTTGTACCCATCGCAACGATGGTAAGGCCTACGATTGCTGCAGAAATTCCTAATTTCCTCGCAAGCGACGCCGCGCCGTCTACAAAGAAATCCGCACCCTTAACAAGCAGCGCAAAGCCTATGATAAGTAAAATATACTCCATAAACCGTTCCTCCAAAAATTTTTTATAATATAAAAAGCAAGACTGCTACCGTGCTATAACACAGTAACAGTCTTGTCGTTTAACACACTATCCGGCCTCTTTTTTAAGAAGCGAGATGACGAACAATGTAACACCTAATGGTGCCGACTACTCCCTATTACAAAGAATATTAACTTTTTACGCGGCAACTGAGAACGCCCTCAATATAATGTATGCAAGATATCCTATATAGAACACAACCGAAATTGCTCCCTTGCCCTTCTGAAGCTTTGTACCGTGAAGAGAGAAAAGATACATCATAACGGTAAAGCCAAGAAGCAAAACAGAATCTACAAGAATTCCTGACGAAAGGTCAACCTCAACGGGATTAATGGTCGCTGCCATACCAAGAATGAAAAGGAGATTAAACATATTCGAGCCTACTACATTGCCGATTGCCATATCGCATTCGCCCTTTTTTGCCGCAACAATAGAGGTCACAAGCTCTGGCAGAGATGTGCCGCAAGCAACGATTGTAAGACCTATAAGCATAGGGCTCATTCCGAAGGACGCCGCAATTGCAGATGCGCTGTCAACAACACAGTCGCCGCCAACAACAATAAGAACAATTCCAACAATCAAAAACAGTATGCTCTTGGGCCAAGAAACATTTGCAATTTCATCCTCATCGACAGTAACTCGGTTTTTAACCGTCTTATAAATAACATAACCCAGATAACTAACAAAAAGCACAAGAAGAACAATGCCCTCGGCTCTGCTTATAACATGCATGCCGCTTGCCATATGGAAAAAAGCAATCATAACAATAACCGCTATAGTTGCAATTAAATTCCAGGGAAAGTCGCGAACCAGAATTTCCTTTGTCGTCGGCACCTTTGTTATAAGCATACAAAATCCAAGTACAACAAGCAAATTGAAAAGGTTCGACCCGATAACATTTCCAAGAGCAATCTCATTCGCGCCGCCAACCGAGGCCGAAATGCTAACTGCCGCCTCTGGTGCGCTTGTTCCCATTGCCACAACAGTAAGACCTATAATAGCGGAAGAAACGCCAAGCTTTCTTGCCATAGATGCCGCCCCGTCAACAAACATATCGGCGCCCTTTATAAGTGCGGCAAAGGCAACAACTAATACAACATATGGCATTACGGGGCTTAAAGCCAAAATTTGTTCTATCACATTAAAACCTCCAAAAAAAACAAATAAGACTATTATTGTATGCAAAAAACACAATAATAGTCTCGTTACTTAATATGCTATCCGACCTCGTCAAAGAGGCGTGATGACGAATAACATAACGCACATTCGCACGCTAACTACTCCCTAAATATCTAAAACAATATTAACAAAACAAGCAAATTTTGTCAAGTATTTTTGCTGAAAACATCAGCAACCTCACTTATTGTAAGGTATGCCTTCGGGTCGATAGCATGAACGATATTTTTCATTCTTGAAATTTCAAAGCGGTTTACAACAAAGTATATGACGGTTTTATCATTGTTAGAATAACCGCCCCTTGCCGCAATCTTTGTTGTTCCGCAGCCGAAAGCGTCAATAAGCTCGTCGCTCACCATATCGGGCTTTTCGGTTATAATCATAACCGATTTTGAACGGTCAAAGCCCTCAACAATGAAGTCAACCGTTTTAAGCGCAGCGGCATATGTTACTATCGAATAAAGCGGCAGTATCCAGTTCTGCATTATAATTCCACACAAGACATAAAGAATAACATTATACATCATAACAAAGGTGCCGACCGATATTCCAATTTTCTTGGCAAAAATAACCGCCATAACCTCAATGCCGTCAATAGCGCCGCCAAAACGAATGGTAAGTCCGCTTCCCGCGCCCGAAATAAGTCCGCCAAATATTGCGCAAAGAAGTAGGTCCTGCCCCGCAAGCGGCGACGCCATACTTACATCAACAGGCAAAACATCGGTTATAAGCCAGGCGGCAACAGAATATACCGCAACTGCATATATCGAATATATTGTAAACACCGCGCCCTGTCTTTTAAGACCGTATAAGAAAAGCGGAATATTTAAAACAAGAAGAAATACGGACAACGAAAAATATTCAGGAGTAATCTGCGAAAGCAAAATAGACGTGCCCGAAATTCCGCTGTCATAAAGCTTTACGGGCGCCAAAAAAACCGTTACACCAATAGCGTTTATAATTCCCGCCATAGTAATCAGCAGAAAGTTAACAAGGCTAAGGCTTTTAATCTCCTCTTTAAGTTTCTTTGTCATATGTATCCACCTTTTAATTATTCTCTTTATATTGTATCATATGTTAGCAACTTTTAAAAGAAAAATTCGGGTTTATAAGCATTTTATAAACCCGAAAAGTTTTACTGTGAATTATTAGAGCCGATTTTTATGCTTCCGGTATACTCTCTACCGCCTCTGTAAATCTTAAGCTCGACAGTATCGTTGGGCTTTAAAGAAGCGAGAGTATCGCTGAAAACAGAATAATGTGTGATTTTAACCCCGTTAAACTCGGTTATAATGTCTCCTCTTTCAAGACCGGCTTCATCTGCAGGGCTTCCCGCAGTTACACTGTTGATAACCGCGCCCACAGGATATCCCCAATATTTAAGTGTATCCGCATCATATTTTTCATTAATTATAACGCCGATATATGGGTCTGGGTCGTATTCCTTTGCAATAATTTTATCACAGATTTCCTTAACCTTGTCTGCAGGTATTGCAAATCCCATTCCCTCATAGCTCTCTGACACGATTTTGCTTGAATTAACCCCAATAAGCTTACCCTCGGTGTTAACAAGGGCACCGCCCGAGTTTCC
>JAGBUC010000058.1 GCA_017630985.1 Clostridia bacterium | reverse complement strand
TTAAGAGCCTCTAAAAGAGTTTTGCCGGGAAGAATTTCGGCAGCCATAGCAGCCGAATGGGTCATACCCGAGCAGCCGATAGTCTCAACAAGAGCCTCTTCAATAATTCCGTTCTTAACATTGAGTGAAAGTTTGCAAGCACCCTGCTGCGGTGCGCACCAGCCAACACCGTGAGTGTAAGCCGAAATATCGGTAATTTCTTTTGCCTGTACCCATCTGCCTTCTTCGGGAATCGGAGCGGGACCATGTTTGGGACCCTTGGCAACGGTACACATGTTTTGAACCTCTACAGAATAATTCATATGTAGAATCTCCTTTCGCATATTCAGTCGGTCATTTTGACCATACTTGTATATTATATCAACAAACCTCAAAAATTACAAGAGAAATCCGACCATTTTCGATATTTTTTTAACAGAGTTGAAACATTTAAATTTTTATGGTATATTTTAAGTGCTTGAAACATAATATAAAAGGCGATGATTACTATTTTTAAAACAATTAATCCAAAGAATATTAAAGACAATTTAATAAAATGCTTTTCTGAAGAATGGGCGCTTATAACCGCGGGCAACAACGAGAACTATAATATGATGACTGCATCATGGGGCTTTGCGGGCGAAATGTGGGGAGAAGACAGTATTGCCGTTGTGGTCCGTCCTCAGCGCTATACTATGGAATTTATCGATAAAAACGATTATTTTACAGTCTCTTTCTACGGTGACCGAAAGGATATCCATAAAATCTGTGGAAGCAAATCGGGCAGAAATGTAAATAAAACCGCCGAAACGGGACTAACTCCCCTTTCAAATGACAAATATGTTTATTTTAAAGAAGCCAGAATGGTGCTTGTAGTTAAAAAGCAATTCGTTCAGCAGATGAACCCAGAATGCTTTACTGACAAAAGCATAATTGATAAATGGTACCCCGAAAACGACTTTCATAATATGATAATTGGCAAAATCGAAAAAGTACTAATAGCAGAACAATAAACATCTGAAAACTCAAATCTTTTTTCCTCAGGACAGGCAAAATAAAAACCCCTTTTCATACTATTGAATGAAAGGGGTTTTTATTTTGTTTGCTTTTCTTTTACAAATTGCATCATCGTTGTTTTATCTTGCTCTTCATATCACCACACCAAACTCATTTCCTCCCCCGCTTACCGCCAAAGAAGAAACCGAGCTTATTGAAAAGATGAAGCAAGGTGATAGTAACGCCAAAAACAAACTAATTGAGCATAATCTTCGTCTGGTTGCGCACATTATCAAAAAATATTACAGCAACACCTCCGACCAGGACGACCTTATTTCAATAGGAACAATCGGTCTTATAAAGGCGGTATCAACCTTTAAGCCCGACAAAAAAATAAGGCTTGCAACCTACGCCGCAAGGTGCATCGAAAATGAGGTGCTTATGTATTTCAGGTCTGCCAAAAAATCTGCCGCAGACCTTCACTTCAGCGACCCTATCGACACCGACAAGGACGGCAACTCACTAACCCTTATTGATGTTGTTGCCGATGATATCAACATTGCCGATGAAATCGATAAAAAGATGAAGCTTGAAAAGCTGAGAGTTCTTCTTGAAACACGACTTGATGACCGTGAAAAAGAAATAATAAAGCTTCGCTACGGCATAGGCGGTAAAAAATCTCTTACTCAAAAGGAGGTTGCCGCAATTTTAGGCATTTCACGCTCTTACGTATCCCGAATTGAAACCTCTGTCCTCAAAAAACTGCGTCACCTGCTTTAAACAAAGCCTTGCTTCAAACGAAGCAAGGCTTTGTTATATTATTTACAAAATTCATACATTGTCCTATAGGTTTCATAAACATCAAGCTTTGAAACTACTTCAAACGGCGCATGCATTGAAAGAACTGGGACACCAAGGTCAACAACATCAACGCCCATATTTGCAATATACATTGCAACCGTTCCGCCGCCACCTAGGTCAACCTTCCCAAGCTCACCCGTCTGCCAAAGAATTCCGGCATTATCAAGCATCGCACGAATTTCTGCAACATACTCTGCTGAAGCATCAGATGTGCCGCTTTTTCCTCTGGCACCGGTATATTTTGTGATAACCGCACCGTAATTGAGCTTTGCCGCATTTTTTGGTTCCATAACATCTTTAAAGGTCGGGTCGATTCCCGCATTCACATCAGCCGAAAGGCACTTAGAGTTGCGAAGCGCCTCGGTGTAATCTACCCCTTGGCTCTCGGCAATATCTCTTATTATAAAGCGTAAGAAATCGGAATTAAGTCCGGTGTTTCCGTCCGAGCCAATCTCCTCTTTATCAGTAAGAATTGCAATGGCGGTATTCTGCGGCATCTCAACCTCGGTTATCGCCATAAGCGCAGGATATGCACAAACCCTGTCATCGTGTCCGTAGGAGCCGATAAGCGAACGGTCAAATCCTATATCTCTAGGCTTTACAGCGGGAACACATTCAAGCTCTGCAGAAAGAAAATCCTCTTCTGTAACACCGTATTTTTCATTTAAAATCGACATTATATTAAGCTTTACAAGTTCGCTTCCCTTGTCGTCCTTAAAGGGTCGGCTTCCGATAAGAATATTAAGCTCTTCTCCCTTAATTCCCTCAGCAAGAGTTCTCTTAGATTGCTCTTGAGCGAGGTGGGGTAAAAGGTCGGTAACAACAAAGCAGGGGTCGTTTTCATCTTCGCCAATATTAACCTCAACTACGCTACCGTCCTTTTTCGCAAAAACACCGTGAAGAGCGAGCGGCATCGCAGTCCATTGATACTTCTTAATTCCGCCGTAATAATGTGTTTTAAACAGCGCAAGCTCGATATCCTCATAAAGCGGATTTGGCTTTAAATCAATTCTTGGTGAATCGATGTGCGCCGCAGTGATTTTAACACCCTTTTCAACGCTTCTTTTTCCAACCACAACAAAAGCAACCGTCTTTCCTCGGTTATTAACATAATATTTTTCTCCCGTACGGTATCTTTTGCCTCTTTCATATGGCTTAAAACCTGCCGCTTCAGCAATCGCGAGTGCCGCCCTTGCCGCCTCTCTTTCGGTTTTTCCATTTGCTAAAAATATTTTATAGCCCTCGCAGAAATCGGTTACCTGCTCCCATTTTTCATCATCGCAATTTGTAAATCCGTTCTTCTTGTTTATAAAGAGTTTATCCTTTAACATTTCGGATGCGGTTTTCTCAGCCATTTAATTTTCCTCCAATCAAACTATTTAAAAGGTTCTTAAATTCCCTTACAAAATCCTCAGTAATGCCGTCATTATATATTATATTCTCGGTTTTAGAGGTATAATATTCATCTGTTTTTCCTGCATTAATTCTAAGCAGTGCTTCATCCTCTGTGATATTATCCCTTGCCATAATCCTTAAAATGCGTTTTCCCTTGTCGGACAGCACCGCACAAACCGCATCACAAAGCCTGTCGGCACCGCTTTCATATAAGGTCGGCGCGTCAAGAATTATTTTACTTTTTTCTGATGAAACAATCTCCTCTTCAATATGCTTTACTATAAAAGGTAAAATTGTTTTATTAAGAAGCTCGGTTTTCTCGCTATTTATAAATGCTTTTTGAGCAAGTGCCTTGCGGTCCAACCGCCCGTCTTTATCTAAAATATCTTTAGAAAAAGCCCTTTCTAATGCGTCAAGGCAGTCCTGTTGTTCGACCGCCCTCCTAGCTAATAAATCGCAATTAATAACTAAAAAGTCCATATCTTGCGCCGCTTTACATAGGGTGGTCTTTCCCGCGCCCGTCGGCCCTGTAAGTCCTAAAACATATTTCATAGCCTTATCACCTTAAAGCCTGCCGCGCGTATAAGACGGTTATACACCGCAAGTCCTATCCCTTTTTTCTCAGGAGCCCGAACATAAACCTCTCCTACGCCAAGACCGTCAACACTTCTAAGTATCGAAAACAAGGCCTTTGCCTGTTCTTTGTCGCTGCCCTTTTTGCCATAGCAAAGGGTCTTAATTATGATATTGTCTTCATCCTCCAAAAAGCATATAGCCGCAGCATTTTTCTTAGAGTTTACAAAATTATAGAAAGCCTCGTCCTCAGCCTCAACCAAAAAGACCTCTGTTTTCGGTGAATAGTGTCTATATTTCATTCCGGGGGATGCTGCCTTTTGTCCCTTTTCAAGTTCTTCAAGCACCGCTTTGTCAATTTCAAGGTCGGGTAAATACTCTAAAAGCTGTTCAGGTGTTATTCCGCCGGGTCTTAAAAGTCTTGGAGGGTTACTAACGAGTGAAACCACGGTCGATTCAAGCCCGATTTCCGAACTCACCGAGCAAACCACCGCGTCAATCTTACCGTCAAGGTCGGCAATAACATGCTCATATGAGGTAGGGCTTGGCGAGCCCGAAATATTTGCAGAGGGTGCCGCAAGAGGAATTCCCGTCTCATTTATAATCTGCCTTGCAACCTCACAGTTTGGCATTCTGACCGCCACTGTGTCAAGTCCTCTCGACACACTGTTTGCAATCTTTTTCCCTTTTTTTAGCACAAGGGTCAGCGCCGCAGGCCAGAAAGCCTTTGCCAATTCCTCGGCCTTTCCCGAAAAATCTGCCGCTACCTGTTCTATCATCGAAAGGTCGCTTATATGAACTATAAGCGGATTATCCTGAGGGCGACCCTTTGCGGCAAAAATCTTTTCAATTGCCGCATCGTCAAAGGCAGAAGCAGCCAAACCATACACCGTTTCGGTAGGTATGGCAACAATTCCACCGCTTTTAAGAATTTTAGCGGCGGCTACTATTCCGTTTTTGTCGTCCTTCAGCCTTTTAGTCTGCATATTTTCTTCCTTTAATTCTCGGCCTCAGCCTTTAACATTTCGGTTCTGTAATAGGTTATGAGCGAATCTATAACCTCGGCTAAGTCTCCGTTAACAATCTGGTCAAGCTTGTAAAGGGTCAGCCCGATTCTGTGGTCGGTAACTCTTCCCTGAGGATAGTTATAGGTACGAATACGCTCGCTTCTGTCACCCGTTCCAACCTGAGCCTTACGGTCAGAGGCTATTGCCTCGGTCTGCTTTTCCTGTTCTATCTCATAAAGACGAGAGCGAAGCACCTTCATCGCCTTGTCCTTATTCTTAAACTGGCTTCTCTCGTCCTGACACTCAACAACAAGTCCTGTCGGAATATGGGTTATACGAATAGCGGATTCGGTCTTGTTGATGTGCTGTCCGCCCGCGCCACTTGAACGGAAGGTGTCAATCTGTAAATCGGCGGGGTTTATATCAACCTCAACGTCATCAGCTTCGGGAAGCACCGCAACCGTAACCGTCGATGTGTGAATTCTGCCCGATGTCTCTGTTTCAGGAACACGCTGAACACGGTGTACGCCGCTTTCATACTTAAAGCGTGAGTAGGCGCCCTCACCCTCTATCATAAAGCTGACTTCCTTATATCCTCCGAGCTCGGTCTCGTTAGCGTTGATAATTTCGGTTTTAAAACGGCACGACTCGGCATACATTGTATACATTCTCATAAGTACACCGGCAAAAAGAGCCGCCTCTTCTCCGCCTGCCCCTCCGCGAATTTCGACGATAACGTTGCGGTCGTCGTTGGGGTCTTTTGGTAAAAGCAAAATCTTAAGTTCTTCCGCAAACCTTTCGATGTTTGCCTTAGCTTCTAAATATTCCTCCTCAACAAGTTCCTTAAAATCCTTGTCGAGTCCTCCTGCTTCAAGCAACTCCTTTGCCTCGGCTTCGGCGTTTTTTGCCGCAGAATATTCACGGAACTTATCAACAATAGGAGTTAACTCCTTATGCTCCTTCATAAGTTTTTTAAATTGCTCGTTATCGGAAATAACCGAGGGGTCGGAAAGTAGCTGTCCAACCTCTTCAAACCGCATTTCAACTGCTTTTAGCTTATCAAACATATCTATTCTCCATCACTGTGAATTATTTTTTTAATGTTTTTTTCAATTTTAACGCGCGGTGCCATAACCTCGTGAGAACATCCTGTACACCTAATTTTAAAATCCATACCGATGCGAAGCACCGAAAAGGTATCAGCGCCGCAAGGATGCTTCTTTTTCATAAGAAGAATATCTCCTACCCTAACATCCATCTTTCTGCTCCTAAAAACATTCTTACATAATTATTTTTATTATTATACATCAATAATATTTTTTTCGCAATATCTTCTTGCTAAACTCTTTTAAAAATGATATTATATTTAGAGAATATAAGCGGAGGAAAAAGATGAACCAGGTTAAAATACTTCACACCGCAGACCTTCATATCGGTGCCGAGCTTTCAGCCTTAGTAAGCCTTTGTGAAAGCCGACAATACGAGGTCCTTTCGGTTTTTAAGAAAATAACACAGCTTTGCATCAAACAAGGTGTCGAAATTTGTCTCATTTCGGGCGATTTGTTCGACAGCAACCTTGCCGCCAAACGCTTTATAAAACCCGTTCTCCAATACATTGAGGAAGCATCCAATACCCGTTTCTTTTATGTCGCAGGAAATCATGACCCTCTTGATGCCTCTTCCCCCTTGCTGTCCGAAAAACTTCCCGAAAACTTAACCGTTTTTGGCGGCGAATATCAAACCGTTGAGTTAAGTTCACCAAAGGTTCGAATTAAGGGCAGGTCCTTCACACATTCTTCGATGGATTTTGTTGAAACCTCTCCTATGCCCGACGATGATTATATCAATCTTCTTTTGCTTCACGGCGATATAGGGGCTGTCTCAAGCAGATATAACCCTCTTTCAAATAATTTCATTATTAGTTGCGGTGCAGATTACGTTGCTCTCGGTCATATTCATAAGCGCACCGAAATTCAAAAAATTGGTAAAACATATGTATCATACTGTGGCTGTCCT
>JAGBUC010000009.1 GCA_017630985.1 Clostridia bacterium | reverse complement strand
TTTTGCAATTTTAAGTTCGAGAACCGAAGCGAGTTCATTCTTAATATCAACCGATAACCCCGTCGAATTTTTTATATATATTCCATTGTACGAAAGCTTTGCCGAATAGGGCGATAAAAACTGCTCATGAATTTTCCCTATAGCGTTTGACGGAGACGCCGAAACCTGAACAGCGCCGCCCTGTGCCGTCTCCGCTTCTGCGTTACTTTCTTCTTTTACAATCTGGCTCATATCAATTATGGAATAATCCTTAAGCGGCTCACCGCCCGTAACAGAGTTGTTACCAAGCGCCGCAACAAGTTCTCCCGATGTGTTAAGATATAAAAATGCCGATGTGCAAAATGTAAAAACGAATATAAAAACTGTAAAAATAAGTGGCAAACGATTAACAACCTTTTTCATGCTTTACCCCCATATATATTGACAATATAAATATATGAAAAAAAAGCTTCTATTATTAATTAAAAATGTCTTGCTTTTTTGACAATTATATGTTAATATACTAAGTGCTTTAACTATCGACAGGTATATCTGTCAACATATAAGGAGGTGTCGTAATGCCCAATATTAAATCCGCAAAGAAGCGCGTTTTAGTAAGCGCAGCTAATTACGAGCGCAATAAAGCATACCGTTCAGGTCTTCGTACCGCAATCAAAAAGGCAAATGTTGCTATTGAGTCTGGTGCGGCTGATATGGATGTTGCTGTAAAGGTTGCCGTTAAGAAAATCGACCAGGCTACTGCTAAGGGAATTCTTCATAAGAATACCGCTGGCAGAAAGAAGTCGGCTCTCGTAAGCAGTTTGAATAAAGCTAAGGCTTAATGTCTGATATAAAAACAGGCTGTGGACAACAGCCCACAGCCTGAACAGACGCCTTATTCGTTCTATTCGCCCGCACCGTTTCTAAACGGTGCTTTTTTCATATAAAAACCGTCGCGCCGACAACAAGACCTATTATAAGCCCTACCGCGACATCCCTTATAAAATGAACTCCGAATAGTACCCTTAAAACCGCAATCAAAATCGCAAGAACTCCAATAAATACCCCAAGCGGTAAAAACACCGCCGAAATATTAACCGCAATAACCGAAGCCGAAAAACAATGTCTGCTTGGCATTGAATTTCCTTCGGTCTCTTTTTTTATAAGGGGCGTAAAGCCATATTTTTTATAAGGTCGCTCGGCATTTATAAGCCGCCTCGCAAGGCTAACCGCAACAAAGCCTACCCCACAGCTTATAACCGACCGCCAAAAAAACGGATTTCGATTAAGGGCTAACCATATAAGAAATACGGGATAAGCAGCATATATAAAAACCTCTGCCGACTTTTGAAATATAAGCGCTGCCCTTAAAAGCCTTTTTCTTTTGTTAAAATAATTTGCAACCGAAATATACTCTTCCTTTTTCATCCTTAACTTTCCTGTTCTATTTTTACGTTATAAAAGGTCACCGAGAACCTTTCATCAGGCATCTCAATTTTTTGAACAAGTCCTGTCGGCGACAGGGTTAAAACAATCTGCTGAGCTCCGCTTCCAAGCTTTAACTGCCCGTTTGAATCTGCCTTTGCCTCTTCCTTTAAATCAATCACACCGGATACCGCAAGAAAAAAATCCTCAATAATGCTCGAAAAGGGCATCGTGCTCTCTATCGGGGTATAGACAATCCCCTTATACTCAACCGTCGTTCCCTCTCGGCTTATGGTCATCTTAAGGTCCTCAAGCTCCTCTGGAGAAATAAGCTCAGCATAAAGAACACCATCCTCAGAAAAACGCCCGTCAAAGCTGTAGCTTTCGTTATAATAGGTCATCTCTGCTGAAAAGCTTGTCGAGGTAATCTTTGGTACAACCTGCTTACCTCCAGAGCAAGAACAAAGTAAAATAAGTGAAAGCACCGCAAGAATAAATTTTTTCATAAAAAGCCTCCGTCCTATTAAAACAGGCTAAAGGCTTAGAAAAAACGATAGAGCCTCTCAATCATATCGCTTGGAAGCATTGCTGTCTCCCCTAGCTCGTCTCTTGCGGCATCCCCCGCAGCAGAATGAAGCCACACAGCCGCACAAAGTGCATCATGTACAGCCTCACCTCTTGCAATAAGGCCTAAAATAATGCCCGCAAGCATATCTCCACTGCCGCCTGTTGCCATTCCCGCGTTACCTATAAGGTTAACAAAGACTTCGCCTTTTGGTGTCGCAACTACCGTGTTGGTCCCCTTAAGGCACAAATAAACCCCGTATTCCCTTGCAAACTCGGCAGCAATTTCTATACGGTTATCCTCAATTTCAGCAACCGTCTTTCCGCATAGCCGCGACATTTCGGCAGGGTGAGGTGTCATTATAATGGGAGCCTTAACCTGTTTTATAAATTCTATGTCGCCCGCTATATTATTTATTCCGTCGGCATCGATAATTATCGGAACCTCGGCAGAACAAATCAGCTCTTCGGTGGTTTTTCTGACCTCCTCCGAAACACCCAGACCACACCCTACAAGTATAGCCGATGCCCTCCTAATCTCCCGCTTTAAAAGGCCAATATTCTCGTAGAGCATTGTCTTACCGTCAGACTTTAGCGGAACAAGCACCGCCTCAGGCAAAGCCACTGCACAGGCGGTATAATTTTCTTCAACCGTTGCAATTTTAAGAATTCCAAGTCCGCTTCTGAGAGCCGCCCTGCCCGAAATTATCGATGCGCCCGGCATACCGTAACTTCCCGTAACCGAAACTGCCGTGCCATAACTGCCCTTATGTGAAACCCGTTCGCGCCTTTTGGTTATCGGCCTCTCAATAACCTTTATTTTACCCTTAAGTCCTTTGATAATCTTGTCGTCTATACCAATATCTAAAGCCACCGTCTCTCCGCAATACATAACACCACGAGACACAACATGGCAATATTTATATGAAGAGAGTGCGATAGTGTAATCGGCTTTAATAGCAGAAGAAAACGCCCTTCCCGTATCCGCCTCTATTCCGCTTGGTACATCAACCGAAAAAACTGTTGCCCTGCTATTATTAACCGTCTCAAAAATATCACATATTTTTTCGTCAGGCTCTCTCGAAAGCCCCGTCCCGAAAACCGCGTCAACTATAATGTCAGCCTCACCGATAGCCGAAGTATCCTCGGTAACCGAAATCTCCTCTCCAAGAAGCGAAAAAGCCTTCTGCGCTGTCAAGGTAGAAGGCTTTTGGTGGGTTAAAACTACCGTTACCTTTGCGCCCTCTCGGCAAAGACGATCAGCAATAATAAAGCCGTCGCCCCCGTTGTTTCCGCAACCGCACAGGCAAACAACCCTCTTGCCGCCGACCCCTGCCGTTTTAACAATAAATTCAGCCGCAGCAGTTCCCGCATTTTGCATCAGGTTAAAATAGCTCTGTCCCGATTTGTCAGCCAAAGTCTCTGCTTCGGCCATCATTTTTCGTGTTAATATATACATAGGCTTATTGAGCAATTCTAGGCACAGCCTTCGAAATTGCTTCTCTAATTCTATCGTCAGGTGCAAAAACAATCATAACCATTCCCTCTGCCCTGTTTGGAACTATCATATACATCATATTTTCGCTGTCGCTGTCGCAAAGAAAATGTGTCTTTTTAATAGAGGACGACGCCTGCTGTCCCGTATACACACCAAACCTTTCAACCTCAGAGCATTTAATCGAAACTATCCTCTTTCTTGACGACTTTGCAATAATCTTATCAATGTCAAGGTCTCCGTTTATGAATATATACTCATATTCAATAGATGCCTGAGAAATCAGCTTGTAGGAGCCATAAACCACTCCGACGATAATCAAAAACACAAACGGCACCATATTGGCTGGCGCAAAAAGAAGCACAAGCGAAACTATAATACAGTCGGCAACAAAAATCAAAGCTATGAGCGTCTTAACCTTTACGCTAAGCTTAATTTTGACAATCTGTTCAAAAAAAGTATCCATTTCCGAAACTCCTTAAATTAATATATCTATATTATACAGTATCCACCATTTTTCTTCAACAATAAAATAAAAGAAGAGGCTTCAAGCCTCTTCTTTCGTTAAATCCTTAATAGTCTCACAAGCCAAAATCAACCCCGCAGCCGCAGGAACAAATATTGCGCTCGCAGGCGCCGGGCGTTCACCCTTAAACTCGCCTGTCGGCTCTGCCTTATACGGTCTTTCTTTCGACCAAACCACCTTAAGTTTTTCAATTCCCCTCTTTCTAAGCTCTTTTCGCATAACCCTCGAAAGTGGGCAATCGGTGGTTTCGCTGATATCAGAAACCTGAAGAGCGGTAACATCCATTTTGTTTCCCGTTCCCATACAGCTTATAACATTAACCTCTGCATTATTGGCGCGACATATAATTTCAAGCTTTGCGGTCACGGTATCAACCGCATCGATAACATAGTCAAATTGGCTCATATCAATACTATGAGCGTTTTCGGGAAGATAAAACATCTTGTGCGCAATAATCTTGGCCTCAGGGTTAATTGCCTTTGCCCTGTCCTTTGCCGCCTGAACCTTATCTAGACCGATGGTGTCCAGGTTTGCCAGAAGCTGACGGTTTAAATTGCTCTCGGAAAAGCAGTCCTGGTCAAACACCTCAATAGTTCCGACTCCGCTTCTAAGGAGCGCCTCAAAACAGGCTGAGCCAACACCGCCCAGTCCGAATAATGCCACATGCGAATTTTTAAGCTTTTCAACCGCGCCGCTGCCTATTAGAGCCCTGGTTCTTGAAAAAATATCACTCATTATTTAACATTAACCTTTTTACAAATTTCCTTAAGTACGCATCTATCACAGTATGCCTTGCGCGCCGTACAAACCGCCCTGCCGTGAAGCACCGTGCGGTGACAAAAATCGTTCGACCTATCGGGTGACAAAAGCTTTCGAAGGTCGTTTTCTACCTTAATTGGCTCTTTGTTTTTTGTAAGTCCCAATCGGTTTACTATACGAATAAAATGCGTGTCGGTAACAACCGCAGGCCTGCCGTAAACATCCCCTACTACGAGGTTTGCCGTCTTTCTTCCAACCCCCGAAAGAGTTGTAAGCTCATCAATAGTGTCGGGAATTCTGCCCCCAAATCTCTCGCATATGCCTTTCCCGATTTCAATTAAATCCTTTGCCTTTGTCTTATAAAGGCCGCAGGATTTAATAAGCTCCTCAACCCTCGAAAGTTCGGCATTTGCCATAGCCTCAGCGGTCGGAAACTCACCGAAAAGCGCAGGCGTTATCATATTAACTCTCGCATCGGTGCATTGTGCCGAAAGTCTGGTTGCTACAAGAAGCTGAAACGGGTCGGAATATTGGAGTGAGCATATCGCCTCAGGATATTCCAGCTCCAGCAGTGCGGTTGCCCTGTCGGCAATTTCCTTTTTGTTCATTAGGCATCAAGCCTCATGTCGCCGCGTTTAATCCAGTTAAGCTTTCTCATAGCCTCGCTAACCGCAAAGGCAATAGCGGCGGGAAGAATGAAATGCATAAGGAAAATTTCAAGCATAACAATAACAGGCTCTACACCCGCTGCTACCATAGCAGTGTAGGTTTCAAAAGGACCTACAAGACCTGCCGTTCCCATTCCCGAGCCGGTCGGGGTGCTAACCATTTTAAGAAGTGCCGAGGAAACAGGTCCTAAAATCGCACTTGCAACAATCGCGGGAAGCCAAATTATCGGCTTTCTGACAATGTTGGGCATCTGTAGCATCGAGGTTCCGATTCCCTGCGATACAAGTCCGCCCCATTTATTCTCACGGAACGATGCAATGGCAAAGCCCACCATATTACAGCAGCAGCCAACAACAGCAGCTCCTGCTGCAAGACCCGAAAGCTGAAGCGAAACACCGATAGCCGCAGAGGATATCGGAAGTGTTAAACAAATTCCCATAACAACCGAAACGATAATTCCGCAAAGAACAGGCTGCTGCTCAACACCGAAATTAACAATCGAGCCAATCCAGGTCATAAACCGTGAAACAGGAGGTCCTATAAGGAATCCTGCTGCCGCGCCGGTTAAAATCGAAACTAAAGGCGTAACGATGATATCAACCTTTGTTTTGCCCGAAACCAATGAGCCTAGCTCAATCGCAATATATGCGGCAACAAAAGCGCCAAGAGGCTCTCCGGGGCGTCCCATAACAAAGCTTTCGGTAGCAATATTCGGGAATGCGCCAACAAGTCCTGCCACAGCGGCAGAAACCGTAACGAGCGGTGAAGCCTTAAGTCTGCAGGCAACGCCTATTCCTATACCGGCACCAGTTATGGTCTTGGCAAATCCACCGATACTAACGAGATATCCTCCAACCACGCCACCGAGCATAGAGCCTATCTGAGAAATAATAGTTCCTATAATAAGTGTGGCAAAAAGTCCCGATGCCATTCCTGAAAGACCGTCAATAAATAAACGGTTAAGGTATTTTTTAATCATTACTACACCTCATTTTGAAAAGTTTTTAATCTATAATACCACTTTTTTTGCAAAATTCAACCTGTCTTATGGACAAAAAAATAGGTTTGGTGTATAATCATAATATAAAATAACAAATGGGGTGCTTTGGTTGGTTAAACTGTATATAGTACGGCATTGCGAGTCTCTTGGAAACGAAATGAACATCTTTCAGGGCACCACCGACCTCGATATAAGCACATTCGGTGAAAAGCAGCTCTCCTTTTTGGAAGCGCGTTTTAAAGATATACATATAGACAAAGCATATTCAAGTCCTCTAACAAGGGCATATAAAACCGCCCTTGCCGCCACAAAGGGCAAAAATATCGAAATAGTTAAAGACGAAAGCTTTATCGAAATACACGCAGGTAAAATCGAAAATGAAAATATTGAAAAGGTCTTCGCCCTTGACCCTATTCTTGCTGACATTTGGCACAACCGCCCTCAAGATTTTAAAGCCGACTGCGGAGAAGCAATGCGCGAAGTATATAATCGGGTGTGGAAAGGCTTCGAGAAAATCGCCACCTCGCCCGAAAACGACCGAAAAACTATTCTAATTGCCTCACACGGCGCGGCAATACGCTGTCTTATCTGCCGCCTCCTTTTCGGCAGTATCGAACGGCTTGCCGAAACCCCTTGGTCACTTAACACCGCCGTCTCCCTTATTACATATTGCGACGGTGTTTATAAAATCGAATTTGCAAACGACGCTTCCCATCTCCCAAAGGAATATAATCGCAACAAACTCCGTATACTTTCTGTAAAAAACGAGGAATAATATATGAAAATAATGTCGGTCGATTTAGGCAAAGCGCGAACAGGTGTTGCCATAAGCGATGAAAGTGAAAGCTTTGCCTTTCCAAACTGTGTAATAACCGAATATAATGAGGAACGGCTCATCTTAAGCCTTTGCAAAAAGGCTGATGAGCTTGGCGCTCAGCTTATAGTGGTAGGCTATCCGAAAAATATGGACGGAAGCGAGGGCTCAAGAGCAAAGGAATGTGCCCTTATCGCCGAAAAAATAAAAAACATAAGCGGCAAAGAGGTCGTCCTCTGGGACGAACGTTGCACAACCCTCTCTGCCCACACCGTGCTCAGTATGAATAATGTCAAATCAAAAAAGCGCAAAGCGTCGGTCGATGCCGTCGCCGCTGTGATGATTTTAGAAGATTATCTTAATTTCAGAAAGGATAAAACTATATGAACATTTGCGTTTACGGAGCATCAAGTAAAACCCTCGACAAAAGCTATTTAGATGCGGGCGAAAAGCTTGGTCGTCTTATGGCAGAACGTGGACACACCCTTGTGTTCGGCGGCGGTCAGGGCGGTCTTATGGGCGCAGTAGCGCGCGGAATGACTGCTGGCAAAGGCTACATCATCGGCATTTCCCCTCGCTATTTCGATGTCGACGGAATTATCTATGAGGGCTGTGACGAGGTTCACGTAACCGATACAATGCGCGAACGCAAACAAATTATGGAGGATATGTCGGAGGCATTTGTTGCCACGCCTGGAGGCGCCGGTACCTTTGACGAGCTTTTTGAAATTTTAACCTTAAAACAGGTAGGCCGTCACAATAAGCCTATCGCTTTTCTCAACACCAATAATTATTATAAACCGGTTTTCGACCTTATAGACGAGGCTATAGAGGGCAATTTTATGACTGCAGAAAACCGCAACCTCTATGCCGTTTTTGAAGACCCCGAAGACCTTCTTAATTATATCGAGAGCCATAAGCACACCGAGGTTAAGGACATCTCAGAATATAAAGACATCAAAGACTGATGTAAACCGTCTTGACAAACCAAAAAAAATATGATAGCATTATACCATAATTTATCACCTTGGAGGGTTTATAAATGGAAAGAATTAAAACTTTAAGCTCAAGAGACCTTGAAAAGTCTGCTGTAACTGGCGGTTGCGGCGAATGCCAGACCTCTTGTCAGTCGGCAAGTAAAACTTCCTGCTCTGTTGCAAATCAGCAGTGTGAAAAGTGTAAGGCTGAAAAATAATTAAGCTGTGCCGCAGTTTTTACTGCGGCATTTTTTCTATAAAAGGATTATATTATGATACACGCTTATAAATTAAATGGATATAACATTATCCTTGATGTAAATTCAGGCTGCGTTCACGCCGTCGATGAGGTTGCTTTTGATATAATCTCAGCATACGAATCGACAAGCCGCGATGAAATCAAGGAAACTATTCTTAATAAATATTCAAATCGCGCTGATGTAACGGCCGATGATATAGACGCCGTTTTCGATGATATTGAAGAACTTAAGGCTCAGGGCAAACTCTTCACCGAAGATAAATTCAGGGCTATGGCACCCGCCTTTAAAAAACGTCAATCGGTCATCAAGGCTATATGTCTTCACGTCGCTCACGACTGCAATCTTTCCTGTAAATACTGCTTTGCAGGTGAGGGAGAATATTGCGGAGAACGGGGCATTATGTCCTTTGAGGTCGGAAAACGCGCCCTCGACTTTCTTGTCGAAAATTCGGGAACTAGAAAAAATCTCGAGGTTGATTTCTTTGGAGGAGAGCCCTCTCTTAATTTCGATGTGGTAAAACGGCTTGTCCAATACGGCAGAAGCATCGAAAAGGAGGCGGGTAAAAATTTCCGCTTCACCTACACCACAAACGGCATTATATTAACCGATGAAATTATGCAGTTCTGCAACAAGGAAATGAGTAACGTCGTGCTCTCGCTCGACGGCAGAAAAGAAGTAAACGACAGAATGAGGGTTAATAAAGGCGGTAAAGGCTCCTACGATACTATCGTGCCCAAGTTCCAACAATTTGCCGAAAGCCGAAATCAAAAAGACTACTACATAAGAGGCACATACACACGTTTTAACAAAGATTTTGCCTCCGATATTCTTCATATGGCAGATTTGGGCTTTAAAGAAATTTCAATCGAGCCGGTTGTGGCGGACCCAAAAGAGCCCTACGCTCTTAGAGAGGACGACCTGCCCGAACTGCTCGAGCAATACGAAATTCTGGCTAAGGAAATGATAAAGCGCAACCGCGAGGGTAAAGGCTTCACCTTTTACCACTATATGATAGACCTTGACGGCGGCCCCTGCGTTGTAAAACGCGTTTCGGGTTGTGGCGTCGGAACGGAATATATGGCGGTAACCCCCTCGGGCGACCTCTATCCCTGTCACCAGTTTGTCGGAAATCCAAATTTTCTGCTTGGTAACGTCTTTAGCGGTGTCACCAATTCCTCTGTCACAGAACAGTTTAAAAACTGTAATATCTATTCCCATAAAGAGTGTGACAACTGCTTTGCCCGTATGTATTGCTCTGGAGGCTGTGCGGCAAATGCCTACAACTCGACAGGCAGCGTAACGGGAGTCTATAAGCTTGGCTGCGAGCTTCATAAAAAGCGAATAGAATGTGCAATTATGATAAAAGCGGCTGAGGCTATCGGGGAGGACGATTTCAATGCTTAAAAGGTTCTTCCCCCTATCCTATCCTAAAAAAACCGTTCTCGGCTCTGCTGCCGCATATTTCTTAATTTATTTTATCGGCTCGTTTATAAAAGGTGCTGTCGTATATTTAACCGAACTTGACTTAATCGGCGGAATTTTCGGACTTGCTATTACGGTCTATGTTTTTATAGGGCTTCTGCTTTTGTGTCTCGACCACCTAAAACTGCATAAAAAACCTTGACATTTTAAAGCTATAGGAATAATATATAATTGTATTATGATTAACACGAAGACGGAGAAAGTAAATTAAGCATCTTCTTCAAGAGAGTTTGGGCCGTTGGCTGAAAGCCCGAACAAGAAAAGCTTTTTCGAAAACCACTCCCGAGTGTCTGTCGAAATAAGACAGACCGTCCAACCCGCGTTATAGGGTTATAAAGCGGCACTTTTGTGCAATGCGGGTGGACCCGCGGAGTTTTGTAATCAATGCTTCGTCCTGTTTTTCAGGGCGAAGTTTTTATTTTTTATAAAGGAGAAATAATTATGAAAGTTTCCCTAAGAGGTGATTTTAAAGAATTTGACGCAGGCTTAAATGCCTACGATATTGCCAAATCCTTTGGCGGCGGCTTTTTCAAAAATGTCTGCGCCGCAAAAATAAACGGTAAAAATGCCGACCTTCGCACCGTGTTGACCGACGGTGACGAGCTCGAGCTTTTAACCTTCGGGGACGACTACGGAAGATGGACCTACCGCCACACCGCATCTCACATTCTGGCTCAAGCCGTAAAGCGTCTTTATCCCGAGGCAAAACTTGCAATAGGCCCCGCCGTTGACGACGGATTTTATTACGATATCGACTCGCCCGTTATGTTCACCCCCGAACACCTTGAGAAAATAGAAGAGGAAATGAAAAAGATAGTTAAGGAAAATCTTGCTATCGAACGTTTTACTCTTCCCTTTGACGAGGCTGTTAAATTCTTCGAGGAACAGGGTGAAGAGTATAAGGTCGAGTTAATTAAAGATTTACCCTCAGGCTCGGTAATCAGCTTCTATAAACAGGGCGAATTCACCGACCTTTGCGCCGGAGCCCACCTTATGTCTACAGGTCTTGTTAAGGCATTCAAGTTAACAAGCGCAACAGGCGCGTACTGGAGAGGCGATTCAAACAGAAAAATGCTTCAAAGAATTTACGGTACCGCCTTCCCGAAAGCCGCCGAGCTTGAAGAGCATCTTGCCCGTATCGAAGAGGCAAAAAAGCGCGACCACAATAAGCTCGGAAGAGAACTTGAACTTTTCACAACAAGCGAGCTAATCGGACAAGGTCTCCCGATTCTTCTTCCAAAGGGTGCCCGTGTCATTCAGCTTCTTCAGCGTTTTGTCGAGGATGAGGAGCAAAAACGCGGTTGGCTTCTCACCAAAACTCCTCTTATGGCAAAATCCGACCTCTATAAAATTTCAGGACATTGGGACCACTACCGCGACGGTATGTTCGTTATTGGCGATGCCGAAAACGAAGAAGCCGAATGCTTTGCAATGCGTCCTATGACCTGCCCCTTCCAATATCAAGCCTATCTCAATAAACCCCGTTCCTACCGTGACCTACCCCTTCGCTATAACGAAACCTCAACCCTCTTCAGAAATGAAGAAAGCGGAGAAATGCACGGCTTAATTCGTGTTCGTCAGTTCACAATTTCCGAGGGTCACCTTATGTGCACCCCCGAACAGCTTGAAGCCGAATTTAAATCCTGCCTCGAGCTCACCACCTTTATGCTCAAAACACTCGGTCTGTACGAAGATGTATCATACCGCTTCAGCCAGTGGGACCCCGAAAACCGTGAAAAATATATCGGCACGAAGGAGCAGTGGGATGAGGCTCAGGGAGTTATGGCAAAAATCCTTGACCATCTGGAAATTCCTTATAAAATCGGCGTAGGTGAAGCCGCATTCTACGGACCCAAGCTCGACATCCAGATAAAGAATGTTCACGGCAAGGAAGATACCCTCATCACTATCCAGATTGACCAGATGCTTGCCGAAAAATTCGGAATGGAATATACCGATAAAGACGGCGCCAAGAAAAACCCCTACATCA
>JAGBUC010000057.1 GCA_017630985.1 Clostridia bacterium | reverse complement strand
GTAAGGATTCTTCTGAAAGCAGGGGTATCATCTGTGATAATTTTTATATCGCTACCAACAACTTTTATTTCCGGCCAAAACTCTAACTCTAAAAGTTTCTTGAGCGCTGATTTTGCTGCTTTATCCACCACAGCGAAATCTAATTCAAATTTGTTTTCTTTTTCTTTCGCTATTGATTTACCTAAATCAACGCACTTTTTCAAAAACAGAAGCACGTCTTTATCGCTGTTTTCAATTGAGAATATGTTTGCTTCTTGCGGCAGTTCGTGCACCAGTTCTATGTATTGGTTGCTTATCCACTTTCTTATTTTTCGTTGCTTCGCTTCAGATGCTTCAATGGGTTCTGCACCAAAAACAAAAGTGGCGTGAAAGTAAGCACCGGCAAGTTTAGATATATATTCACCGCTTATTTTCGCTATATCAATCAATATTCAACCCACCATTCAAATTAGATTGTAATTTATTATACTATAAAGTAAGGGGATTTTCAACTTTCGTGCAAATTGAGTTCAATCAAAAACATCGGAAAAACCAGTATTTATGCAGGTTTCGACAACTTTTGTCCTATTATAACACATTCCTCTATACGGCGTACAATACCTGTTGCTTTCATATATAAATTCTCCTTTAATTTCAAATCGTGATACTATTATTTGTGATTAAAGGGAAAATATACTGTTGTAATTTACTTTTAAAATAAAATGTGATACAATAATGCAGTAGTTATTAAAAACTCCTAGGAGACCAAAAATGGACATAAGACAAAAATCTTTAGAAAAGCACTATGAATGGAAAGGCAAAATCGAAGTTGTCTCCCGCGCACCCATAAACACAAGAGAAGACCTTTCTCTTGCATATACTCCGGGTGTTGCCGAGCCCTGTTTAGCGATTAATAAGGACATAAATAAATCTTTTGAACTAACCCGCCGTTCTAATCTTGTTGCCGTAATTACCGATGGTACTGCCGTTCTCGGTCTCGGCGATATAGGGGCAGAAGCCGGCATGCCGGTTATGGAGGGAAAGTGTGCCCTGTTTAAAGCTTTCGCCGATGTAGACGCCTTTCCCCTTTGTATCAAATCTAAGGATGTTGATGAAATTGTCCGCACAATCTATCTGCTCTCAGGTTCCTTTGGCGGAATTAACCTTGAGGATATCTCTGCGCCCCGTTGCTTTGAAATTGAGAAAAGGTTAAAAGAAATTTGCGACATTCCCGTCTTCCACGATGACCAGCACGGCACCGCAATTGTTGTTGCCGCCGCCTTAATAAATGCCTTAAAGCTTGTTAAAAAGAATATTAGCGAGGTCAGGATTGTAATTAACGGCGCAGGCTCAGCCGGTATCGCAATCGGGAAGCATCTTACGAATATGGGTGCTCGCCGCCTCATCTTCTGCGACCGCTTCGGTATAATCTATGAGGGAAACGAAAATAACAACCCCGCACAAGAGGAAATTTCAAAGATTACCAACCTAGAACGCAAGAAAGGCTCCCTTGCCGATGCGCTTTGCGGAGCAGATGTCTTCGTCGGCGTTTCCGCCCCAAACCTTGTATCTCCCGAAATGGTTAAGTCTATGTCTGCCGACGCTATCCTCTTCCCAATGGCAAATCCTACCCCCGAAATAATGCCCGATATTGCAAAGGCTGCAGGCGCAAGGGTAGTAGGCACTGGCCGTTCAGACTCCCCAAACCAGATAAATAATGTTTTGGCTTTCCCCGGAATTTTCCGCGGTGCCCTCGACTGCAGAGCTTCGTGCATTAACGAAGAAATGAAGGTTGCTGCCTCATATGCTCTGGCTTCCCTTATTCCCGATAACGAAATAAACGAAGACAACATAATCGCGCCCGCGCTCGACAAACGGGTTGCTCAGGTTGTTGCCGAGGCGGTTATAAAAACCGCAAAAGAAACCGGCGTTGCAAGAATATAATAATAAAAACACCCGATGAGAAGTTTCTCATCGGGTGTTTCTTTTTTCTATTCCTCTGTAAATTGGTCTTTTCCTACGCCGCAAAGGGGACAAACCCAATCTTCAGGTAGGTCTTCCCATTTTGTTCCTGGCGCGATGCCGTTATCTGGGTCTCCTGCAGCCTCGTCATAAACATATCCGCAAACCTCGCATACATATTTCATCTTCTTCCCTCCTTCGCTTGAGTTTATTATATCCATTTATTTAATATCTACACAATTTCTTCTGCAAGTCTCTTAATCTGTTCCAGATTTTCCTCGCTTACCGCCGAGTTAATCGTAACGGTGTTTTCCGCAAAGGTAATCTCCCTACTGTTTTCAAACATTTTTTTAATAAGCCTTGCCGCAGTCGGCGCCCAGCTTCCGTTTTCAATAATGCCAATCTCTCGGTTTTTATAACCCCTCTCCAGCAGTTCGTGTATAAACTCGCGCATAAATGGGAAAATGTCGCCGTTGTAGGTGGTCGTCGCAAGCACCATTTTACCATATCGGAAAGCGTCCTCAACCGCCTCTGCCATATCACAGCGCGCAAGGTCATTAACCGCAACCTTCTTACATCCGGCAGTCTTGAGCCCTTTTTCCAATGCCTCTACCGCCTTTTTAGTGTTGCCGTAAACCGAGGTATAGCAGATTACAACACCCTCGCTCTCAACCCCATATGACGACCAGGTGTTATATAAATCAAGATAATATCCAAGATTTTCTTTAAGTACAGGTCCGTGAAGAGAGCATATCGCCTTTATATCAAGACCGCCAAGCTTCTTAAGAACCGCCTGCACCTGAGCACCGTATTTACCCACAATCCCGAAATAATATCTTCGCGCCTCGCAAGCCCATTCCTCTTCTACATCAAGCGCACCAAACTTGCCGAACGCATCGGCAGAAAAAAGCACCCCGTCCTCGCTGTCATAGGTCATCACAACCTCCGGCCAGTGTACCATGGGCGCGGTGTAAAAGGTTAAAGTGTGACGGCCAAGCGAAAGGCTGTCTCCCTCTTTAACGACTATTCTTCTCTCGGCATAATCGGTGCCAAAAAACTTCTTCATCATCGAAAACGCCTTATCGGTCGAGACGATAACCGCTTCTGGATACCGCTTTGCAAAGGTGTCTATGTTTGCCGAATGGTCGGGCTCCATGTGTTGTACGACAAGATAGTCGGGCGCTCTGCCCGAAAGCTCTGCCTCTATCTTAGAAAGCCACTCCTCGCCAAACGCCCCGTCAACCGAGTCCATAACCGCAATTTTTTCATCAACAATCAAATAAGAGTTGTATGCCATGCCGTTTGGCACCTCATACTGCCCTTCAAACAAATCTATCTTGTGGTCGTTTACGCCAATATATTTAACATCCTTGCTAATCATCATAAAACTCCTTGCCATTGCTTTGATGACATTATACCATATTCAAGGACGCTTATGCAACCACTTCATAAATTTTCATTATCTTAGAAAAAGACCTTGAGGGTAGCCCTCAAGGTCTTTTTTAATCAAACAAATCCTTAACCTTGTCAAAGAAGGATTTTTTCTTGTTATAGTTCTTGTCGTCGGTTGCCTCGTCAAAGGCGCGAAGAAGCTCTTTTTGCTTCTTGTTTAAATCCTTAGGCACCTCAACCGAAATAATAACATATTGGTCGCCTCTGCCCGAATAATTAAGCCTCTTAATACCCTTGTCGCGAAGCTTAAACTTCTCACCGGGCTGTGTGCCCTCGTGTATGTTGAATTTAACCTTTCCGTCAAGTGTCGGAACAACAATTTCTGCGCCGAGCGCCGCCTGAGCAAAGGTTATCGGTATTTCGCAATAAACATCAAAGCCGTCGCGCTCAAAGAACGGGTGCGGTCTTATGCTTACGCCTATGATAAGGTCTCCGGTCGGACCGCCGTTTATTCCGGTGTTTCCGCCGCCGCGAACAGAAAATGCCTGACCGTCATCAATTCCTGCAGGAATTTCAATCTCGCGGTCAACCGTTCTTCTGATTTTGCCCTTGCCCTGACATTTAGTGCAGGGCTTATCGATGGTTTTGCCTCTGCCGCCGCAGCTGTCGCAAGCACGTTGGCTCTGCATAACACCGAAAGGTGTTCTCTGCTGTACATTTATGCGACCGGAGCCGCCGCAGGTCGAACAGGTTTTGGGGCTTGTTCCCTTTTGTGCGCCCGAGCCCGAGCACTCATCACAGTTTTCAATCCTTGTGACCTTAATTGTCTTTTTACAGCCCTTTGCCGCCTCCTCAAAGGAAATAACGACATTAACCTCGACGTCGCTACCTCTTCTTGGTGCGTTGGGGTTTCTTCCGCCGCCGCCAAAGCCGCCTCCGAACATAGAGCCGAAAATGTCACCGAGGTCGCCGAAATCGAAGCCACCAAAGCCGCCTCCAAAGGGGTTTGAGCCTCCGGCATTAAAGTTTGGGTCTACCCCCGCGTGACCAAACTGGTCATACCTTGCCTTTTTATCCTTGTCAGAAAGCACCTCGTAGGCCTCTGCCGCCTCTTTAAAGTGCTTCTCTGCCTCGGCGTCTCCTGGATGCAGGTCGGGATGATACTGCTTGGCTTTTTTTCTGTATGCTTTTTTTATTTCATCGTCCGAAGCGCCCTTTTCTACTCCGAGCACCTCATAGTAATCGCGTTTATCTGCCAAGATAAAACCTCCGGTTTTATAAAAATGATGTTTCTAGTCCATC
>JAGBUC010000056.1 GCA_017630985.1 Clostridia bacterium | reverse complement strand
TTGTTGTCGATGCAGGCAACGGCGTCGGCGGATTTTATGCAACCGAGGTCCTAAGTCCCCTTGGTGCCGATATAACAGGCAGCCGTTTTCTCGAGCCTGACGGTATGTTCCCTAACCACATACCTAACCCAGAGGATAAAACCGCAATGAAGAGTATTACCGATGCCGTAAAGGAAAATCACGCCGATTTAGGTGTAATTTTCGATACCGATGTTGACCGCGCAGGCTGTGTTGACTCCTTAGGTGAAGAAATTAACCGAAACCGACTTATCGCCCTCGCCTCAGTAATCGCAACAAACGGAAGAAAAAATGCCACCATCGTAACCGACTCGGTCACTTCAGACGGACTTAAAGAGTTTATAGAAAAGGACCTTGGCTGTCACCACTACCGTTATCGCCGTGGCTATAAAAATGTTATAGATAAGGCTATCGAGCTTTGCGCTCAGGGTATCGACTGCCCCCTCGCTATCGAAACCTCAGGTCACGCCGCCCTTAAGGAAAACTATTTCCTCGATGACGGCGCATACCTAATCACAAAAATAATAATCGAGCTTGGAAAGGGACGCGACCTTAACAAGACCTTAAGCAGCCTTAAATGTCCTAAAGAGGAAAGAGAGTGCCGCTTTAATATTACCACTCCTGACTTTAAAGACTATGGGTTAAATGTCATAGACGAGCTTAATACCTTCTGCCTTTCAAACCCCGAAGTGTATACCGTTGCCGACGACAACCGTGAGGGCATACGCGTCTCAACCAAACACGGTTGGTTTTTGCTAAGACTCAGCGTACACGACCCCGTTATGCCTCTGAATTTTGAAAGCGATAATATAGGCGGAATTGACGAAATGGTTGCCCTTATAAAGCCCTTTTTCCAAAAGTTTGAGCATCTCGATATATCTGCCCTCTAATAATTACATCCCGATATATTTATATCGGGATGTTTTTTTATTCGTCACAACTGTTATCGGAACATCCGCAGCCGCATTCCTTGTCTACACTACAGGGGCGAGGTGGAAAGAAATCGTCGGTCGGGAACTTTATTCTTCGAAAAATATCACAGGGCTGGTCTGCCGTGTTATCGCACTGCTTTTCGGGTATGCAGAAATCATATACAGGAACTAACATCTGAACATTTCTTATAAGCTGAACTATTGTGAAAAGTCCAAGTGTAACATAAACGGCGGGACAGCCTTTTTCAAGGTCTGTAACAACGGGACCGCCAAGATAATTTGTCAGAGTGCTTGGTATAATTCCTACGTTTTCATAACAGTCACGATGAACGCCAAGACGGGATGAAAGGGCAATCGGGTCAACCGCCTGAACGACACATCTGGGCGAGTTAGAGCTTCCTTTGCCGCACTTATCAAGCGGCTCTTCCTGTGAATAGTTACTGAATGTTCTGACGTTTCCGTCGCTTCCGAAAAGAATAACCTTCTTGTTGAAAATTGCAATGCCCTTTATTTCTGTCGGACAGCAATGAGCAGAGGTGAATACCTCAACGCCGATGATGAAGAAGAATGTCAGGTCGCAAGAATAAAAGCCGCGGTTAAAATTAACCGGCTCAACATCAATAAGTACATTTGCAACCTCGGCTGATTTTATTCTCACACTAAGCGCCCTTTGAACACATTCCTGATTTTCAGCCGTAAAATAGACCCTCAAATCCTCTAAACAGTCTCTGTCGCAGCAGGAATCATAAACGCGGCCCGCATCTATGCAAACAGCCTCTTTAAAATCCGCATTTGTTGGACATCCGTTAATAGCGTCTGCCATAGAGATACCTCCAAATTTAAGTATTGAAGCCGAAAATACGGCTTTCTAAAAACATTATATGTATATCTTCGTCTGTTGACACAAAGAAAGGGCGACTGCCAAAATGCAGTCACCCTTTTTATTATCACATATATTAAATTATTCCATTGCAAGCCCCATATACATACTGTCGGGAAGCTCGATATCATCATCACAAGGCAAAATCATTGCAAAGGGGGTTTTCATTCCTCTTCCCCTGAACAAAGCGGTATCCTTGCCTATATACCTTAAAACAGCCTCCTCACCGTTATCAATCACGGATAAAAACTCATCAATCAGAGGAGTCTCCTCACTTAAATCTACCGCACAGCAAATCCCGTCTCCGCCCAAAAGCAGCATATCAGAAACCGCAAATTCCTTTGTCTCTCTAAGTGTCAGATGAGGAATCTCTTTAAGCAGTTCTTCCCTCTTTTTATAATATTCTGCTGACGATATTTTTTTAAGCGCGGTTGAGTCTATGAATGTCGCCGAATAAACATACTCGTCGCAGTAGAAAGCTGTCTTAAAGCCGAATTTCTGATAAAACGAAAACAAGCCCCCGTCTGCAGGACGGGTTACAATAAACCGTCCTTTTTCGGCCTCCTCACGCTTTACCCTTTCTATAAGTTGGCTCATCTCACCTTTGCCTCTCATTTCCGGCAAAGTCGCTGCCGCATAAAGATACGAGACAGAATAAACCCTCTTATTTGCATAAAGCAAACTTTCAAAAAGAAACAGCATACTAACAATTTTACCGTCCTTTACGGTATAACGGCAATTTTTCTTAAAATACCGCTTTATAAACTCCTCTGCAAACTCCTCACTGTCGTCAGGAAATGCCGTTTTATAAAGCTTTACGGCTTGATTTTCAAAATCCACCTAATCACCCACATATATAAGACTGTATTTTTCAAGTAAAATTTCAGGTTTATACGAAAGCTTAGCCTTGCGAAGCCCCTCAATGCCTAAATCATCCTCTCGGTTGATATACTTGAAATCTCCAAGCTCGTTTAAAACAAATTCTCGGTTTATAAGGGCATATGCTGTCGAATATTCTGCATCAGCCTTTTCATAATGAACATCAAAGGTATACGAATTAATCGGCGAACCAAGTGTAAAGGCAACAATTTTACCATCCACTCTGATAAATCCGCCTCTAAGCTTCAAATCTATGTCGGTCTTCATGATTTCCTTAAGTGCCTCGTGCTCAGCTAAAAGTCCCGCGTCTGAGTCCTCTCCTCTATCGCTGTACCACTTGTCTGCAAACCGAAGAACCTCATCGGTGTTCTCTTTTGAAATCGTATGATAACTCCAGTTATACTTTTTCGAAAAGGCAGAAATATGGTTTCTTTTAGAATGATATTTCTTCCCCGAAAGCTCGGCTAAATCACTCCGGTTATAAATATAATCAAAATTATCCCGTTCTTCATTAATCTGATAGCAAGTATATCTCTCTAAAAACTCATCAAACCTTTTTCCCTTGCTGGTCCATAAATTAGGCTTAATTCCCTTTTCCTTACAGTAGTCGAAAATAAGCCCCATACCGTAATCCAAATCACCGTACGGCAACGAAAAAACAACCCCCTCGCCGTCGTCGGTAACGCTTTTAAAGAAAAGGGTCTTTTCGTCCATATAAAACTTATTTTCATAAATCTTCTGCCAGATATATATGCTTATAAAATTCATCTCACAAGAAAGTTCGCCCTCATCGTAAAAAAATGGGGCGAACGAACTGTAATCTGAAAGTGCAGGACTTCTGAATTCCAACATAAATTCTTATATATCCTTTTTTATAATATCCTCATAGGTTTCGCGCTCAATAATAACCCTTGCCTCGCCATCCTTTACCATAACGGCTGCGGGACGGGGACTTCGGTTATAATTACTCGCCATCGAATAGTTATATGCGCCGGTCGCAAGCACCGCAAGGGTGTCTCCAACCTCTGCCGACTGAATTTTGGTGTTTTCTTGAATAAGGTCGCCGCTTTCACAGCACTTTCCCGCAATAGTAACCTCAAAATCACGCGGTTTGTCGGCCTTATTTGCAACCACTGCCTCATATTCTGCCTGATATAAGGCATAACGCGGATTGTCCGACATACCGCCGTCAACCGACACATATGTGCGAACTCCCTTTATCTCCTTAATAACCCCTATTTTATAAAGGGTAAGGCTTGAAGCACCGAGTATCGACCTGCCCGGCTCTATAAGTATCTTCGGAAGCGGAAATCCATGCTTCTCGCAAGCAGCTTCGACCGACTGGGCGAGTATCCTCATGCTCTCGCTTTTTGAAACAGGTTTATCCTCAGCAGTATACTTAATTCCGTATCCTCCCCCGAAATTAATTTCGGTTAAAGTGATACCTGTGCTATTTAAAACCTCTTTTGCAAAGCCAACCATAATATCGGCAGCATCAATAAAAGGCTGTGTCTCAAAAATCTGCGAGCCTATATGACAGTGTATTCCCACAAGATTAATTCGGTCATATCCTAACGCTAGTCGAACCGCCTCTGCCGCTTCACCGTTTTCAAGCGCAAAGCCGAACTTGCAGTCGATTTGTCCCGTCTTGATATAATCGTGTGTATGACAGTCTATTCCGGGCTTTATCCTAAGCAGAATATCTGCCTTAACACCTTTATCCTCTGCAAGACTGTTTAAAGTCTCAAGCTCGTAAATATTGTCTACAACAATTCTTCCAACCTTGCTGTCAAGCGCAAAGGAAAGCTCGTCCGCGGTTTTATTGTTCCCGTGAAAGCATATTTTATCAGCAGGGAAACCAACCGACATCGCAGTATAAAGCTCTCCGCCCGACACCACGTCAACGCCAAGCCCCTCACTCTTTGCTAAGCGATACATTTCTTTGCAGGAAAATGCCTTGCTTGCATAATAAACAAGAGAGCCGCCGCTATAATATTTTTCAAGCGCATCTTTAAACTCTCTGCAATTCGCCCTTATATCATTTTCATCAAAAACATAAAGCGGAGTTCCAAACCTTTCTGCAAGCTCGACCGTGTCTGCTCCGCCAAGGGTCAAATGACCCCTCTCGTTTACTGAATAGCTTTCTGTAAGCATTATAATTATCCTCTTAAACTCTCAATAATTTCCTTAATTTTGTCTGAGCCCTCACCGGTCTGTGCCGAAAACGGAATTATCTCTCCCCTGTCGGCAAGCTCCCCGAGCTCTGTCCTTATAAGTGACATTCTCTCCGCAAACTCACCTTTGTTAAGCTTGTCGCTTTTTGTCAGCACAATATGATACTCCATATCCATCGCCCTTAGAAACTCAAGCATCGAAAGGTCGAAATCTGTCGGCGGATGTCTCATATCTATAAGCGAAAAAACACACTTGATGTTTCTGCCCGATTTAAAATATCCCTCCATCAAATCAGACCAACGGGTTCTCTCGGCAAAGGGCACCTTAGCATAGCCATACCCTGGCAAATCCACAATTCTGATGTCGTCTGCCCTATAAAAATTAACCGTCACGGTTTTACCCGGCTTTCCGCTCACCCTAGCCAACTGCTTTCTGCCGCAAAGCTTGTTTATAAGGGATGATTTTCCAACATTCGACCGTCCCGAAAAACAAAATTCAGGTAAATCCGAAACCGTTAGTTGCTCAAAGGTCCCAAAAGCCTTTTCAAAAAAGGCGTTATTAAAATTCATACTCCACCTACTGACTTATTCTATTAGCCGTCTTTTTATATTCCGCAAACTGAGCCGTTGGTACAAAATCTGGCTCTGCCGCTTTTTTAGGTAAACGCTCAAGCGCGCCCTCAATAACCGTTTCAACCCTGTCCGCAACAACAAAATGAATGTTTTCACGAACTGTTTTATCAAGCTCAGCAATATCTGGTTCATTGGCCTTCGGTATAAACACCGTTTTAATCCCCGCGCGATATGCCGCCATAGTCTTTTCCTTAAGACCGCCGATTGCAAGAACTCTGCCCTTTATGGTAACCTCACCGGTCATAGCAATATCCCGTTTTACAGGAATTTCCGTAAGTGCCGAAACAAGAGCCGTCGTAATAGTCACTCCCGCGCTCGGTCCGTCCTTTGGAACGGCTCCCTCTGTCGCATGGATATGTATATCCTTGGTCTTGTAAAAATCACCGTCAATGCAGTATCTATCAGCATTTGCGCGCACAAACGAAATTGCCGCCTTTGCCGATTCCTTCATAACATCTCCAAGCGAACCTGTAAGCTCAAGCTTTCCGCTTCCCTCCATAACAGAGACCTCAAGCTGCATAAGCTCTCCGCCCACGCTTGTCCAGGCAAGTCCGTTGATAATTCCAACCTCACCCTTGCTGAGCAGCTCTTCCGGACGGTATTTTCTCGCTCCAAGCATCTCGCGAACAGCCGAAGATGTGATTTTAACCTGCTTCTTCTCACCCGAAGCAATAAGCTTTGCCGCCTTTCTGCAAAGGCTTCCGATGGTCCTCTCAAGCTTTCTCACACCGGCCTCTCTGGTATAGAAATCAATAAGGTCGTAGATAGCCTCATCGGTTATCTTAAACCGCCTTGCATCAAGTCCGTTATTTTTAACCTCTTTCTTAACAAGATGGTTTCTCGCAATATTAAACTTTTCCTCACGGGTATAGCTCGTAAGCTCAATAACTTCCATACGGTCAAGCAGAGGCTCAGGAATTGTCGCCGCAGTGTTTGCGGTGGTAATAAACACCGCCTTGCTTAAATCGTAGGGCATGTCAATAAAATGGTCGGTAAAGGTGCTGTTTTGCTCCTTGTCAAGAACCTCTAAAAGAGCTGCCGCAGGGTCTCCCTTGTAATCCGAAGCAAGCTTATCCACCTCATCAAGCAAAATAAGCGGATTACTGCTTCCTGCCTGCTTTATCGCATTGATAATTTTACCTGGCATCGCGCCGATATAGGTCTTTCTGTGACCCCTTATTTCAGCCTCATCGTGAACACCGCCGAGCGAAATTCTCGCATAATTTCTTCCCATACACTCGGCAATATTTTTCGCAATCGAGGTCTTTCCAACCCCTGGAGGTCCAACAAGACAAATAATCTGCCCCTTGTTTTCAGGACTTAAAGCATAAACCGAAAGCTGCTCGATAATTCGGTCCTTAACCTTTTCCATTCCGTAAAAATCGCGGTCCAAAATCTGCTGCGCCTTTATTATATCAACATCAGCCTTGGTATACTTGTTCCACGGAAGCTCTAAACAGGTGTCAAGATATCCTCTAACAACCGTCCCCTCGTGCGAGCCTGTAGGCATTTTAGAAAGCTTTTGCACCTCGGCATTAAGCTTTTCTTTAACAGTACTGTCGGCTGAGAGAGCCTCAATTTTCCCAAAATACTCCTCAACCTCATCTTCGGCGCTGTCGCCATAAAGCTCATAATTTATGGCTTTAATCTGCTCCCTTAGATAATATTCCCTCTGGTTTTCATCAATCTGCGACTTAACCTTTTCGCCTATTTTGCGGTCAATATCGATTATCTGGCTCTCTTTTCCAAGAAGCTCAAGGGCAATTTTCGCGCGCGAAACAGGATTTAACTGTTCAAGAATAAACTGCTTGTCGTCAACAGGAACAGGTATGTTAAACGCAATAAAATCAGCAAGGAAGCCAACCTCATCGCTCGAGGCTACCGTAAGCGCAATATCAGGAGCCAGCTTTATACCCTTTGAGGCGTAAGCGTCAAACTCTGCCCTTATCTTTCTCGCAAGGGTCTCAAGATACACCTTGCGGTTGCGCACAGCCGTTTCTTCGCACTTCTCAACCGCCGCCCTCATAAAGCTTGCGCCGTCATTGAGGCTCACCATTTTTGCGCGGTAAAGTCCCTCTACAAGAACCTTAACACTGTCGTCCGACATACGAAGCACCTGACAAATCCTTGCCACACAGCCAATTTCATAAAGCTCACTCTCGGTGGGGTTTTCGTCAAAAACATTCTTTTGCGCCACAAGAAAAATCTTCTGTCCGTGCTCCATTGCAGCATTTAAAGCCTTTATCGATTTTTTTCTACCCACATCAAAATGCAGCATAACCCCGGGAAAACAAACAAGTCCCCTCAGTGCCATTGCAGGCAGGGTTATTATATTTTCAACCTTATTTTCGGTCATATTTAAAAACTCCTTAGAATAAAAAACAATAATAATAAGATATTATACTATATTTAGTATGATAATTCAACAAATTTATCTTTATAGTTTATTATAAAAATGTTGTAATAATCGGTGTTTTTTGGTATAATTTATTAAAAAGCATATGAGGTGATACAAATTGTTTAAAAAATACGGTATTTCAGCTATAATAACCCTAATTCTTGCAGCAATAAATTATTATATAACCCTTCCTGCAATGAATATAAAATCGGCTTCCTTCTGGGGCTTCCTCTTCTTTATTGCCATTGTTTATATAATCTGTATCTCGGTAATTTCGGGTGCCGCCTGGATTAAAAAGGTAGTAAAGGGCGTCAAAAACGCAGATGCCAGCGGCGAAATAAATATACCGAAATTCAAAAAGCCCTCAACCAAAAAGGCAAAAATCATCGTCTGCGCCGTCCTTCTTGCCGCCGTCTGCATTTTCGGATATATCTTCATCTCCTCTGCCGAAATTTTCAATGCAAGCGAATATCAGCAGATGCTTGATGTCCAAGAATCCGATTTTAATGAAGATATTGCCGAGCTTCCCCTTTCACAAATCCCCGTGGTTGACCGCGACACAGCGCAGCGCCTCGGAAGCCGTAAAATCGGCGAGGTGGTTGAGCTCGTTTCCCAGTTCAATGTCTCCAACTACTACACACAGATAAACTATCAAAATAAACCTACCCGTGTTTCTCCCCTAGAATATGCCGATATAATTAAGTGGCTCACAAATAAGAACGACGGTATCCCCTACTATGTTAAAATCGATATGGCAACACAGGATACCGAGCTTGTCGACCTGCCCAAAGGTATGAAATACTCTCCAAGCGAATATTTTGGACGCGACCTTATGCGCCACGTCCGTTTCGCATATCCAACCAAAATGTTCGACTCAACCTCCTTTGAAATCGACGACAACGGAAACCCCTATTGGATAATTTCCTGCTACGACTATACTATAGGCTTCCTCGGCGGATACGACATTTCGGGAATCGTTACGGTTAATGCCGTAAACGGTGAAATGACCTATTATGATGTTGCCGATGTCCCCACCTGGATAGACTGTGTATACCCCGCTAATATCGTTCTTACCCAAGCTAACTATTGGGGCTCTTATGTAAACGGCTTCTGGAATTCGATTATTTCGCAGAAAAACGTTGTCAAAACGACCGACGGCTATAACTATCTTGCAATCGACGATGACATCTGGGCATATACAGGTATCACCTCTGTCGTCTCTGACGAATCTAATATAGGCTTCATACTTGTAAATCTTCGCACCAAGGAAGCTAAAACCTATTCAATAAACGGTGCCGAAGAATATTCAGCTATGAGCTCTGCCGAGGGCAAAATTCAGGAAAAAGGCTACCGTGCCACCTTCCCCATCCTTGTCAACATTGCCGATACCCCGTCATATTTCATAAGTCTTAAAGACGATGCCGGACTCGTTAAGGCATATTCCTTTGTTTCTGTTTCCAACTACCAGATTGTCGGCGTGTCCGACACCCTCTCGGTTGCCGAAGCCGAATACAGACGGCTTCTCGAGGATGCAGGAAAGCTAACTTCAGAGGACGAGGAAATCGGTCAAAAAGAACTCGACACCGTAACCTCACCCGTTTCGGCAATCTCCTCGGCGGTTGTCGGCGGAAACACAGCCTACTATATTATGCTCGAGGGCAAC
>JAGBUC010000055.1 GCA_017630985.1 Clostridia bacterium | reverse complement strand
CGATAATAACCCTTAAATACCAGTTGGCTCCCTCTTTAACAAAGCGGACGTCCCAAAGCTTTACGCCTTGCTGCTCGACCACAGGCTTTATAAGCGAGAAAACCCTTTCAGCCACAGAAACTGCCATTAGCATCTTCCTTTCATCTTACAAAAAACGAAGAGCGGGCAGAACCCACTCTCCTTTTACTTTCATATCTTACAATGCTAGTATAACCTATAATACCAAAAAAATCAAGCATTATTTTCTTTTTTAAAACACTCAACATATTTATTATATCAAAACATATGCTTTCAAGTCTCCGTTAAAATCGTAAAACGGAAAATGCGGTGCGAAGAAAACAAAATAAAAAGGGCAACACATTCTGTAGAAAGAGAGGTTAAACGGATGCTGGATATCAAGAGCGAACAAAAATAGCCCTTGACTGTATGAAAACTTAAGGTTTCATCGGTCAAGGGTTGTTTTTTATCCACACCGTAAAATAATTGTTAGTTTTATATTTAATCCTTGGTTTCCATAATCAGCGTCAGCACCTTTTCTGATATATAGTATTTTGCTATTCTAAAACCGTATGCCGTATGCTTTTCTGAAAGTATACGGTTTATTTTTTCTATATAGTTCTGGTCGTCTGCACCAAAACTCTCCTTAAAATCAGCGTCCGAAAATACAGCCTCTATTACGACAGACCCTTTCTTGACTATATGTTTGGCAAAAGCCTCCTCTCCCTCAGGTGCAAGAACAAATCCCGAACGATTAAAATAATAATCCTTTGTGCCGTCACAAATAGGCGTCTCAATATTAAATGATATTTCTCCGCTGGCAAGCTCAGCTTTTGTTAGTTCGTAATAATTCTTATTAATTGTGTGGTTTATTTTAATCAGCGCATCATCAAGGTTAAAATATTCGTGAGAAATATATTCTTCTTGTGTGTCGTCCCAAGTAACATCAAGGTGATACCATTTTCCGTCAAGCTGCACGGCGTTCCACATATGTCCCTCATTGTTTGCCACACCCGTAACTAGAACGGATTTTATCGAAAAACGGCTAAGCAAAAGCTGCATTGCGCGTGAATATCCCTCGCAAACCGCCCTACCGTTAACCAAAGCGCCGTAAGCAGTATATATCAACGGGTCACTGCTCTCGCTAAAGGCAGTATATGTAACCTGCTCGCAAAGTAGGTCGTGAAGCTGAAGTTCAATTTCATACGGGTCGGTTGCTGTAACCTTAGAGCATATGCTGTCAATCGCAGCTGAAAGCTTTCTCTGCATACTCTCTTTTTCACTTCTGGTCACAAGATAGGAGGGGTCCTCCTCCGGTGAGCGTGAAAAATACATAACTGCAACCTGTTTTTCACCCTGAGCATAGGCGGTCGCTGTCGCATAGTATGACGGAAGCCAGAATATTTGCGGATTATCCAAAGATAGCGCGTTTCTTACAACCGCAATATCACTTCTGAAATAAGCAGATGCCTCACCAAGCGTTATCCAACCGGGCTGCATATTCTTTGCCGCCTTAAGCATGCTTTTATAGTAAATCTTTTGTATATCTGTAAGCTTTTGATAGTTGTATGTAGTAGGCTCCGGCTCGGTCTGCACGGGCGGTTGTGTCTCAGAATTGTTGGGTGTTGAGCTTTCGGTTTCAGGGGAAGACGGAACAACCTCGGAGCTTTCAGAAGAGGATGAGCTTTCGGTTTCTGACGAGCCGTCTGAAGAGGATTGCTCGGATGATGTCGGTGTTTCAGATGAAGAGGGTGTGCTGCTTGAAGACGGCGCAGGCGGAGTAACCGTTGGAGTAGCAGCCTGTCTGCAGGAAACAAGCCCCGCAAGCAGAGTCAACGCCAAAAATACAGCAACCATTCTTTTCATCTTTACACCCCCTTACTGATAAACACAATTACAAAACATCTCCGGAATATAATCAATCCAATCATAACATATCGGATAGTTAAGATTTGTTTCACTATTTTCAATTATAAACATAAAATCTCCTGACGACAACCCCGATTTCGAAAATTTTTCGAAAAAAGAATCACAGATTTGTAACATTTTTTCTTCATTTAATCCAGACGACACAAAATTTGCCAAAGCTGCTGATAAATATTTTTCGGTTTTGCCATCATGCTTAAGCTCAATTCCGCCCATTCTGTCACAAAAAGAAAGCAAAAAGCTATTGTCAACCGCCATAGTGTAATCTATTATATAGCCCGTATCCAAAACCCTCTCAGAAGCATCCTTTTCGAAGATATAAATGTTCGTAACAATCTCCTCAAAATTTAAATTTAGCAGAATCCCCTCGCCCTTTTCGCCCGTTATAAGTATGCTTTTGTTTTCGGGCAGAGAGGAATATTCTATACCCGACACGCTCTCCTGTGCGGTTGTCGCAGGTCCCTCTAAAACAGCAGGCAACAATAGCACTCCTAACAACGTCAATATCCCCGTCAAAGCGGTGCAAACCGACAAAACAACCACCGCCGTAATACCTTGCTTTCTCATATACCCTCCAAAAATAAACTTTATCAATAATAGTATGTTAAATTTAACTTGAAGGTATACAATTAAAGTGTTATAATAACAAAGCATAAAACCCTCTGCCCGTGGCGCAGCTGTGCGGTTAGCAATTTGTCAGCGTTGCGGTTAAAAACTTTTAATCATACAAACAGAGAATTTTTTGTTCCTTTGAAGGCGAGGAGCGCAGAAATACGCGGTATTTTAAGCGAGGAGACAAAAAAGGACGAAAAATAATTGTTTGTAGGACGAGGCGGGGGCAAATTGCTAACCGCATACGCAGCAGATTCCGATTCTGAAGAACGGAGTTCTGTCTTTTGCAAAAAGCAAAAACTTAATATCTCTGCCCGTGGCGCAGCTGGATAACGCAGCAGATTCCGATTCTGAAGAACGGGGGTTCGAATCCCTTCGGGCAGGCCAAAAAAGAGAATATCGACCCTTTCGGTCGGTGTTCTCTTTTTAGTTTGAGGGAAATTGAGCCCGTGAGGGTCTGCCGTAAAGAAAAACAGTGTGCCACACTGTTTTTTAGACAGAGCGGCGTTGTCGGGTGCTGTTGCCGGTGGCAACGGTCAACAAGCCATAAGTATGCACAGCGAAGCCGTCACAGACAGTCGAATCCCTTCGGGCAGGCCAATAAGAAATGACGGCAGCCAATTTCCACAACACCAAAAGACACATTAGCGAAGTTCGACCGATGGGTAATTATATAGTGTTGGTCGGTTTTAATAACAATAAAGGAAGAGGCTATAGCAGAATTAAAATTGTTGTTGAACATGTAAATGGAATATGTTACAATATATACACAGATTTTAACTAAACAGAGGTGCTTTTATGAAAAATTATGAACTGAACAATTATAGGTCTAAACCTGTTTGTGATATGCATATACACCCCCATGTAGAATTACCGCTTGATGAAACAATTAAGATTTTTGAAAATATTAAGGATTACTTTAATTATGAGAAAATAGCATTACAGTCCTTACCGTATCATGACATTGCAAATAATTTTAAAACGCTTTATTTAAAGTCAAAAATTGACGGAATATATGCTAATCTTGGGCTTATTCATAATTTAGATGACAGAGATACGCAGGATTATTATTCAAAACAGGTTAAATCCATGTACCGTATGGGGTGTGACGGATTTAAAATGTTAGAAGGTAAACCGACTTATAGAAAGCAAATGGGACGCCCTCTAAATGATAGTGTTTTTGACAAATTCTATGAATTTGCAGAAGAAAAACAGTTGCCGATAGTTCTGCATTACGGCGACCCGGTTGAGTTTTGGGATATAAATAAAATACCAAAATGGGCGCTTGAAAGAGGCAATCTATATGATGATAGTTTTGTTTCTTTTAGAAACGGTCAAAAGGAAATCGAGGGAATACTTGAAAAGTTCCCGAAATTAAAGCTGATTTTAGCGCATTTTTTCTTTGTTTCAGATGATATTGATTATGCAGAATGGTTTATGAGCAAGTGGGAAAACGTTTGCTTTGATTTAACACCCGGTTCTGAAATGTATTTTAATTTCAGTGATAGGATAGACGATTGGCGTAGGTTTTTCGTAAAGTATTCCGATAGAATACTTTACGGAACAGATATATATAATTGGCAGCAGGGCGACTTGTCTATGGAAAAAAAATATTCTCATGCTGTTAATTTGGTTCGTGGATTTTTAGAAAGAAAAGAACCATTTCTTAATACATGGCAAAACAAAGAAATGAAAAATCCTTTTGGCTTTGAGGATGATGTTTTAGATAAGATATATCACGATAATTTTATTCGCGTATTTGGTGAGAAAAGTCGGGAACTTGATAAAGAATATATAGCAAATGAATGTGCAAACTTTCTGAGCGCTCATGAGTTTAACGAATTAGAGGTTTCTAATATGAAACAAATAATTGATTGGTTTAAATCAGAGTGAAATTGTAAATGTATTGGTAAGTTATAATGAGCAAGATTAAATCTATTATTTACACCATTATTGGTGCCGCATTGACCGGTTTTGCAGTAAGTGTATTTTTAACTCCAAACAAAATTGTTAGCGGCGGCGTTTCAGGCCTTTCTACTATATTGTATCAAACGCTTAACATAGCGCCCGGTTTAACTTTTGCAGTTATCAATATAATATTCCTTATAATTGGTGTGAAAATTTTAGGCAAAGAGTTTACGATAAAAACATTGTTTGGGGCAGGACTGCTATCCCTGTTCGTACAGCTGTTTTCATATTTACCTGCTATTACAGACAATATTTTTTTAGCCTCGTTTTTTGGCGGAACGCTTTACGGTCTTGGAAGTGGTATTGTTTTTATTGCTGGCGCATCAACCGGTGGCCTGGATATAATAAGCAGAATCATACAACACTATTTACAGCATTTTCCAATTGGAAAACTTCTTTTGTTTGTGAATGGCTTGGTTATAGTTATTTCACTTATAGCATTTAGGGATACGGAACTTGCATTATTCGGCATTTTTACTCTTTTCTTCTCATCTTTTTGTGTAGACTGGCTTATTAAAAAGTTGAATATTTCAAAACTCGCTTTTGTTATTACAGATAAAGGTGAAGAAATGTCCAAAAAACTTATAGAAAATTCTTCCAGAGGTATAACAATACTGAAAGCCATTGGAGCCTATAGTTCACAAAAAAGGTCATTGTTGTTCTGTGCGCTTAAAGAAAAAGAAATGCCCGCTTTTCAAAAAAATGTTTTAAGTATTGATGAAGATGCCTTTATTGTATGTTTTGAATCTCAACAAATTATTGGTAATGGTTTTTATATTTACAGATAGCAAAATAATTAACAAATGATTATTTTGCTGCCGTGTGGGAATTTATTTTAAGTTAAGAATAAATTATAAAGGTTGAAGTTAAGATGGAAAAATTTGTACCAGTTGTAGTAATTAACGAACTCAAAGAAACAGACAAAATATTAACCGCATTAAAAAATAATGGAATTAACTGCGCGGAGATTACATTCCGTACCGCTTGCGCTACCGAGGCTATTGAGTATGCCTGCAAGAATTATCCTGATATGTCAATCGGTGCAGGAACTGTAATAAATGCCGAGCAGTGTGAAGCGGCTTTAAAAGCCGGTGCCCAGTTTATTGTTTCACCCGGTCTTTCAGTTGCGGTAGCAAATATCTGTAATGAAAGAAATATTCCTTACTATCCCGGTTGTGTAACACCAACCGAGATTATGCAGGCATTAGAACTTGGAATTACTACCGTTAAATTCTTCCCTGCAAACGTATATGGGGGACTTAAGGCATTAAAGGCTTTATCTGCTCCGTTCCCACAGGTTAAGTTTATACCTACAGGCGGAGTTGACAGAAGTAACATAGACGAGTTTTTAGCCTTTGATAAAATTGAGGCTATCGGCGGCAGCTTCTTTGTAAAAGAATCACTCGACAAGATGGAGGATAAGTAAATGGCTAAAGTAGTTACTTTTGGTGAGTTAATGTTAAGACTCGCTCCAAACGGATATTACAGATTTTTTCAGAATGACCAGATGCAAGCAACCTTTGGTGGCGGCGAAGCCAATGTTGCAGTAAGCCTTGCTAATTACGGAATAGATAGCGTTTATGTAACAAAGCTACCTAAACATGCAATAGGACAAGCGGCCGTAGATTCTCTTCGTTATTTTGGTGTTGATACCTCTAAAATTGTTCGTGGGGGCGAGAGAGTAGGTATTTACTATCTTGAAAAAGGTGCATCTCAGAGAGGCTCTGTTTGTATTTATGACCGTAAGTATTCTGCTATTCAGCAAGCAACAACCGCTGATTTTGATTGGGATAGCATTTTTGAGGGTGCTGACTGGTTTCACTTTACAGGTATTACTCCCGCTTTGGGCGAGAACGTTGTCGAAATCTGTAAAGAGGCTTGTATAAAAGCAAAAGAAAAAGGCGTTAAGGTTTCTTGTGACCTTAATTACAGAGGAAAACTCTGGACAAGAGAAGAAGCCAACAAGGCTATGACCGAGCTTTGTAAGTATGTTGATGTTTGTATCTCTAACGAAGAAGATGCAAAGGATGTTTTTGGCATTGAGGCTGAGGGTACTGATATTTACGGCGGTAAACTCAATCACGAAGGCTACAAATCTGTTGCAAAACAACTTGCAGATAAGTTTGGCTTTGAAACGGTTGCGATTACCCTTAGAACTTCCATTTCTGCCAACGATAACGACTGGGCAGGTATGCTTTACGACGGAGAAAATTATTGTTTCTCAAAATCTTATCATCTCCACATTGTTGACCGTGTTGGCGGCGGCGATTCTTTCGGCGGCGGACTTATTTATTCGTTACTTAATGGTAAATCTACTAAGGATGCTATCGAATTTGCCGTTGCAGCATCAGCCTTAAAGCACACAATTGAGGGAGATTATAACCGCGTATCTGTAGCTGAAGTTGAAAAACTTGCGGGCGGTGACGGTTCCGGCAGGGTGCAAAGGTAGTGTTTTTAATTTAATAATTTAATACTTTAGGGAGTGTATATATGAAAACAAATATAAATTTGCCAAACATCTGGGGTCAAGGAGAGATTTTTGCTTTTAGCGGTTTAGAGGGTGAGTGTAGTTATTTTAACAGCTTATGCGGTACGCTTATGGCAGACCGTTTAGGAATACAGTTTCGAAATTTGTCCGAAAAGGATAAAAGAGCTTATTTTGCTGTCAAATTAAAGAATATATATAATATTTACTATGAGTGTGTAACATCAGATATGATTTGCGCTATAATTAAGGATAACGACGGCAAATCTTATAATCTTGATATTCTATTTGTTAATCAAAATACGATATTGTTAAAAAGTAAAAGTCCGATTGATGCAGCTCTTGTTTTTGATTATGATGTTGTAATTGAGGAAAAAGACAGCGTAAGAGTATATAAATCTGATAAAGACGTTTTTGCAATAGCCAAAAAGCGTCAAAATGAAGATATATTAATTTCGGTATCATACGGTGAAAATTCTGTTCAGAATGCTGTTTCTGCTTTTGATACAGACCTTGATGCTTTAATTAATTCAAGGGTGGCATTTTATCAAAATCTGCCAAGACCGGAGTTTCGTGATATTAACGAAGAAAGACTGTATTATAAATGTTTTTCTATTCTACGTTCAACTATTTATACACCCGAAGGAAAGCTCGATTATTGTTCGCTTACCCCTCATAGATTTCCCCATAGAGCAATATGGCTTTGGGATACTGCCTATTTGATTACAGGTCTTAAACATATGTCATATGATGTTGCAAAACAAGCAGTGCTTGCTATTTTGCAATGTAGTTGTGAGGATGGTTTTTTGCCGCATATGACTACTCCTGAATGGCAATCAAATATTACTCAGCCTCCCGTTCTTGCTTGGGCGGCATTACATCTGTATGAATATGGTAAGGATAAGGATTTCCTTGTAGAAGCATTTGATAGACTTGCAAAATATGTGGAATGGGATTTAAACAACAGAGACATTAACGGTAACGGTCTTCCTGAATGGGTGGTTTCTGATGACCCGTTTTGTCGTTGTGACGAATCAGGTATGGATAATACTCCTCGTTTTGATGATGTAGATGAAATGGATTGTATCGACTTTGCATCTTTCCTTGCAAACGACATGAGATGTTTGTCTGAGATTGCAAGAATAATCGGCAGAGATGAAGATAGCAAGCTTTGGAAAGACCGATTTGATACCATTAAAGAAAAAATCAATACGATTTTATGGGACGACGAAGACGGCTTCTATTATGATAGAAAAGTATCCGATAATGAGTTCCATAAGGTAAAATCTGTTGCCTCATTCATTCCTTTATTTGCAGGGATTTGCGATAAAGAAAAAGCCAAAAAGTTGGTTGAGCATCTAAACAATCCAAATGAGTTCAAGACAGCTTTTCCAATACCGACAATTTCGGCTGATGATAAAACCTATCCAACTCGTGATATGTTCAGAGGTACTGTATGGCTTAACTTTAATTATTTGATTGAAATCGGCCTAATAAATTATGGCTTTGAAAAAGAAGCGGAAGAACTGAGAAATAAAACTATAGAGACGCTGAAACATTGGTATCTTAACGATGGAGTAATTTATGAGTTTTATGACAGTATGAATGAATTTTCTCCTTCACGTCTTTCGAGAAAGGGAACGCCACTTCAACCATATATGCCAGAGTTTCGCTATCAGGCTGTTCGTGATTTTTCGTGGGGCGCCTGTGCAGTGATTGAATTTTTGCAGAAAAAATGATGTTTTTTTAATATCATTAATAAAAGATAGCTTTTTATGGCATAATTCAATTGTAATAAAAATTATTATGGTTTTTTAGAGGATTATTCAACGGTTCATTTTTAGCGACGAATCACAAAAAGAGAACACCGACAGCACGGTCGGCGTTCTCTTTTTTATTTAGTAAAACTTAAATCTCAAACAGAAGTTTTAAAGCCAAATGTAAAATTCGCTTGACATTTTAGAAAAAACCAATTATAATGTTTTATGTAAAGCAACCTTTACTTTTGGAGGCGTTTTTTTGGAAAACAGAATTAAAGAGCTAAGGAAACAGCAAAATGTAACACAGGAAGATTTGGCAAACGCTGTCGGTGTAACCCGTCAAACAATAATCTCGCTTGAAAACGGTAAATACAATGCTTCGCTTCAGCTTGCCTTTAAAATTGCGAAATATTTTAACACCGATATTGAAAGTATTTTTGTTTTTGAGGAGGATTAACCGTGGAATTCAAGAAAAAATTAAAAACAAGATTATATTTAGCCATTGCTTATATTCTAATAGGGCTTACAACCATTATATCTGCATTTATAACCAAAACATCAAACGAATTCTTTTCTTCCTTTGGCTTTGCGCTGATTGTAATCGGTATAGTTCGCATAAGAAACTATTTTATAATAACCAAAAGCGAAGATAATTTAAAAAAGCAACAAATCCGCGAATCAGACGAGCGCAACATCTCGATTTCAACCAGAGCCAAAAGCTTTTCCTTTACCCTATATATTATTTTGTCAGGAATTGCTGTTATTGTGCTTCAGTGCTTAAAAGTAACACATCTTGCAACTGTACTCGGCGGAACGGTGTGTATGCTAATCTTAATTTATTGGATTAGTTATTGGATAATAAATAAAAAGTCATGACAAAATTAATTAACGGGCATCTATTATAGATGCCCGTTTTATATTATCGTTATTTAAACGCCTTCGAAAGAGCCTTTGAAAGCGGAAGCGCTAGCGCAAATCCTGCAGCAATCTCCACAAGTCCGTTTATCCCCACAAAAAGCAAAATGAACATAAACACATTTGGGGCACCTAACATCCCCGCAAAGCCTTGTATATAATCGGTGTTGTAAAAGAAAAGACACAAGGTAGACATAAAAAACAGCGTGTTTAAAATCGGTGCCGTTATTGACGATACCGCAAACGAAACAAAACTTGTTTTGCTTCCCGAAAATCCGCGTCTGATGCCCGAAGCTATCGCGCCCGCTAAAAATCCCGCAAGAATTCTTGTCGGCACACACACCATAAAGGTTGCAAACGGGTCGATTGAAAGAAGTCCTGCGCCAAACGGCGAATACCCGAAGCACTGTATAAAACTCACAATGCCAAAAATTCCGCCGAGCGCCGCGCCCGATGTCGAACCGAACAGGCTGGCCCCAATCGCCACAGGTACCATTGATAAGGTTATCTCTAGTCCCAATGTCCTGAGCGGCATAAATGAAACAATGCAGATAACGGCTGCAAGAAGTCCGTTTACAGCAATGCTTCGTGTTCTTTGCTGATTATTATTCATAAAATTACCTCCGATACTGCTCTCTTTAGAGATGCAGTTCATATATTTGTAATCTGCATAAGCAGTAATTACCTAATTATTCTTTTCGTATATTATTCTAAGCCCGTCAAGTAGAAGATTTTCATTATATATTATATCATTTTTACAATAATTTATAATTTCCTTTGAAAGTCCACCTGTCGCAACAACTGTTGCGGTCTCCTGCAGTTCTTCTTCAATTCGGTCGATAAGACCGTCAAGCATAGCCGCCGCACCAAGAACGAGACCTGACTGCATACAGTCGACAGTGTTTTTCCCAATAACCGATTTTGGCGGTGTTATACTAATCGACGGAAGAGCAGCCGTTCCCTCCGACAAGGCCTTAAGGGTCAGTCTAACACCCGCACCGATAGAACCTCCCAAAAAAGCGCCGTTACGGTCAAGCACCGAAAGGGTTGTTGCGGTTCCCATATCAATTATAATGCAAGGCATTGTATATTCTGCAAGAGCGCCTACTGCACCTGCCGCGAGGTCTGCACCGAGCTGTGCAGGGTTATCAATTTTAATGTTAAGCCCCGTTTTAACTCCGGGTCCCAGCATAAGCGGAACTGTGTCGCAAAGCAGAGCAACCGCCGAGGATACCGCCGCGCCAACCGACGGAACAACGGCAGAAATAACGCAGTCCTCAACCGCCGAAACCTCTTCGCCGTGAAGAGACAGCACATCCTTAATGTCAATCGCATATTCGTCAGCCGTCTTTCGTGCGTCGGTAGCAAGTCGCGCTGTAATTTTAAGAATTTCGCCGTCAAAAAGACCCAGCGTAATATTGGTGTTGCCTATATCGATAGCAAGTAGCATAAAATCTCTCCTTTGCTTCTGATATTGTTATTTTACCACCCTTTTTCTTAAATTTCAACCGTTTATATCGCTGCATCAAAAAACGACCTACATCAGTAGGCCGTTTTTTATAACATTATTTTGAAAGCATTACCTTGTCGTCTGTAAATTCGCTTCCGCTTGCCTTTTCGAAAAGGCCTAAAAGTTCGCTTATGGTGAGCTTTTTCTTTTCTTCGCCCGAAACATCAACCACAACCCGACCCTCATCCATCATAATAAGACGGTTGCCGTAGGCAATAGCATCATGCATATTATGGGTTATCATAAGGGTTGTAAGCTTGTTTTCAGTAACCAGTCTGTCGGTTATCTCAAGCACCTTTGCGGCAGTTTTTGGGTCGAGGGCAGCCGTGTGCTCGTCAAGAAGGAGCAGCTTCGGTTTTTTAAGGGTTGCCATAAGAAGCGTAACCGCCTGACGCTGTCCGCCCGAAAGCAAGCCAACCTTTGCCGACAATCTGTTTTCAAGACCTAAATCAAGCTGAGACAAAAGCTTCTTATACTCTGCTCTTTCTCCCTTTTTAATTCCCCAAACAAGACGGCGTCTTGTGCCTCTCCTTGCGGCAATAGCAAGGTTTTCCGCAATTTCCATATCGGGCGCGGTGCCTTTCATAGGGTCTTGGAAAACTCTGCCTAAAAACCGCGCGCGCTTATGCTCAGGCATTGCCGTCACATCAACGCCGTCAATTTCAATTTTGCCGTAGTCAGCCTTCCAAACCCCTGCTATCGCATTGAGCATGGTAGATTTTCCTGCTCCGTTTCCGCCAATAACCGTAACGAAATCTCCTTCGTTCAGCATCAGGTTCAGTCCGTTAAGAGCAGTCTTCGCGTTTACCGTACCCTTGTTAAAGGTCTTGTGCAGATTGGTAATTTTAAGCATTCTCGCCACCCCCTGCATAACCTTCCTCTGCCATTTCAGGCATTGGCTTTTGTTTTGTTAAGTATTCTCCCTTAATATACGGAACGGCGAGGAATATAACAACGATTATTGCCGAAAGCATTTTGAGGAAATCGGTCTTAAGGCCCAGGAGAATAACAAAATTATATATGATATAATAAACTATTCCTCCGCCGATAACTCCAATCAGGCTCACCACAAAGTTTGGTTTTATCTTAAGAGACACCGAGAGTCCTATAAATATTGCGGCAAGACCTATAACTATCGCGCCTCTGCCGTCGTTTATATTCGCCGAGCCCTTATACTGTGCCAGAAGTGCGCCCGCAAGCGCAACAATTCCGTTAGAAATTGCAAGACCTATAACCTTGTTGCGTTTAACATTTATGCCTTGCGCACGGCTCATATCGGGGTTGTCACCGGTCGATTTAAGGGTTAATCCCACCTCGGTATAAAAGAAGAGCCAAAGCACAATTATCACAGCAGCGTTTATAACAACACCGGTCACAACCGCAAGTGTATTATTGCTCATACTAAGAAGCAGTTTGTGCTGTCCTCCGACAAAGGATACTAACGATTTTCCGCCAAGTATCGTAAGATTTACCGAATAAAGCATAAGCTGTGTTAAAATTCCCGCTAAAATCGAAGGTATGCCAAGTGCGGTATGTAAAAGTCCCGTAACGGTCCCCGCCATAGCACCCGCCACAAAAGCAAGAATTACACTAAGCCATACGGGCATTCCACCCGTTATAAGAACGGCGCAAACACACGCCCCCGTACAGATAGAGCCGTCAACCGTAAGGTCTGCAATGTCAAGAATTTTAAAGGATATATAGACGCCTATCGCCATCAATCCCCATATAAGTCCTTCCGCCACCGCACCGGGCAGCGCATTTAAAAAAGCCATCTTCTACCTCAGAAAATATTATTTTTCTGCAACCGCTATTCCAAGCTCGTTGCAAAGCTCATCGTTATACACAACCGACGGAGTGAGGGTTATAATTTCAATATCCTCAGGCTTTTTGTTTCCAAGAAGAATTTCAGCCGCCATTTTGCCGGTCTCTTTTCCAAGCTCATAATAATCTATAGCAAGACTCGCATAACAAATGCTTCCGCCGTAGCTTGTATATACAGGAACCTTCTTCTGTTTGCAAATGTTTCCTACAATAGCATCATTATCGGCAACCGTATTGTCCGACGGAATATATACAGCCTTACATTCGTTTGCAGCAGAGGTTGCAAATGCCTGAAGCTCGGTTGTCTCTGAGAATGCATACTTCTCTACAACAATTCCCTCTTGCTCAAAAAGTTTCTTAACCGCTTCATACTGAATAAGAGAATTAGACTCGTTAAGGCAGTAAATAACTCCAACCTTGTCGCCCGCCTTAAGACCAAGAGTATCTATCATCATCTCGGCTTGCTTATCAAAAGCAACCGCATCAGATGTGCCGGAAACATTAGAGGGGATGTTCCCGCCAAATGTGTCGTCATAGTCGGTAACCGATGTTCCGAGAACAGGGATGGTTGTTGTGGCATTCGCTGCCGCAAGCAACGCGGGAGTAGCGTTTGCCATAATCAAATCAACATTTTTAGATGTGAAGGTGTTGATAATTGTGGCGCAATATGTTGTCTCTCCTGCAACCTGTGTGTCAAACTTAACCGTTTTACCCGACTTTTCAAGTTCCTCGGTCAAAGCATCTATAAAGCCCTCTGTCGCCTTGTCAAGAGACTCATGCTCCATAAGCTGACAAATGCCTACGGTATAGTCTGCGCTTCCTGAGCAGGCCGTAAGGCCAATACAGCTTACAGTGCAAACCGCCAACGCAAGAATAAGTGATAGTGCTTTTTTCATAATAAAACTCCTTTACTGTTTTTTGCAAAAGCGAAGTCTTAAAACAAAAAACCCCACCTCTTCCTATTGGAAGAAGCAGGGACGAAAAACTTCGCGGTACCACTCTGCTTTGTCCTTTTCTCACAAAAAGGACCTCGTCGGGTGCAAAACACACCTCAGCAATATAACGGTTGCAACCGGAATAACCTACACAGCAATTTGCCTTCAGTCAACAGCTCACGAAATGAATTCTCCAACCCCCATCGTTACTGTTTTGCACCAAACAACAGCTCTCTGAAACGCTAACGGAAAGGATACTGGTTTTCGCTCAAACGCCTTTTAAAATATTTTAACCAACCTTTTCCCATTTGTCAAGTTTTTTATAGATTATGGTTTAACATTTCATTTTCCTTACATCAAAACAAAAGCCTTGAAGCCGTTTGGCTTCAAGGCTCTAATTACATATTATCTTTTTCTAAAACCCTGTCTGTGTGATTTTCTGGGTTTTCTCTCTTCGTCCGCTCCGTCGTCTTCAACAACTGCGCCCTCGATTTCAACAAGAGCATCGCGACGGGAGAGGTTAATTCTGCCCTGGTCGTCGATTTCGGTAACCTTAACAATTACCTCGTCGCCCACAGCAACAACGTCCTCTACCTTTTCGGTGCGCTTAACATCAAGCTTGGAAATGTGAACAAGTCCTTCCTTGCCGGGTGCAATTTCAACAAATGCGCCGAAGGTCATAAGACGGGTAACCTTTCCGCGATAGATAGAGCCGATTTCGGGGTCGTTAGCAATTGTCTCAACAATCATAAGAGCGCGCTCTGCGTTCTCGCCGTTGATTGCGGTAATGAATACCTTTCCGTCATCGTCAATATCAATCTTACAATCACAGTCGGCCTGAATTTTCTGGATAACCTTTCCGCCCGAGCCGATAACCTCACGGATTTTGTCGGGATGAATGGTGGTAGAAAGCATCTTGGGGGCATACTTGGAAACCTCAGCGCGAGGCTCGGCAATAGCCTTAAGCATAACCTCATCAAGAATATGGTTTCTTGCCTTATGTGTCTTTGCAAGAGCTTCTTTGATTATTTCGGGAGTAAGACCATGAACCTTTAAGTCCATCTGAATAGCGGTAATACCAGCCTTTGTACCTGCAACCTTGAAGTCCATATCGCCGTGGAAATCCTCAAGGCCCTGAATGTCAACCATTGTCATCCAACGGTCGCCCTCGGTAATAAGACCGCAGGAAATACCTGCAACGGGAGCCTTAATCGGAACGCCTGCATCCATAAGAGCAAGTGTAGAACCGCAGATAGAACCCTGTGAGGTAGAGCCGTTTGAAGAAAGAACCTCGGAAACAAGACGGATAGTATAAGGGAATTCCTCTGCAGAGGGAATTACCGGAACAAGTGCGCGCTCAGCAAGTGCGCCGTGTCCAACCTCGCGGCGACCTGGGCCTCTGGAGGGCTTGGTTTCGCCAACAGAATAGGACGGCATGTTGTAGTGGTGAATATATCTCTTTTCGGTCTCACTGTCGATACCGTCGAGAAGCTGACTGTCACGAATTGAGCCTAATGTTGCGATGGTTAAAACCTGAGTCTGACCGCGTGAGAAGAGTCCCGAGCCGTGAACACGGGGAAGAATACCAACCTCACTGTAAAGAGGACGGATATCGTCAATTCCGCGTCCGTCTACACGCTTGCCCTCGTCGAGAAGCCAACGGCGTACGACAAACTTCTGAAGCTTGTACATACAGTCGTCAATCTTCATCTCCTGTTCGGGATAAATCTCGTCAAATTTCTCGTGTACCTTGTCGTAGATGGGAAGCATTCTCTCGTCGCGAACGGTTTTATCATCGGTATCAAGAGCAAACTTAACATCGTCAATAGCAAACTCTTTAATAGCCTCGAACATCTCGGTGTCGGGGTTAGAAGATTCAAATGTGAACTTAGGTTTGCCGATTTCAGCTACGATAGAGTTAATAAATTCAACAATCTTCTGGTTTTCTCTATGACCTGTCATAATTGCATCGAACATAACGTCGTCGGGTACTTCGTTTGCACCAGCCTCAATCATAGCAACAAGCTCAGAGGTCGAAGAAACGGTTAACTGAAGGTCGTTCTTAGCCTGCTGTTCAGCGGTGGGGTTAAGAACGATTTTTCCCTCAACAAGACCAACGGAAATACCGCTGATAGGTCCTTCCCAAGGAATATCAGAGATAGAAAGGGCGATAGACGCACCAATCATTGCGGTAATTTCGGGTGAGCAGTCGGGGTCAACCGACATAACGGTACAAACCAAAGATACGTCGTTTCTCATATCCTTCGGGAAAAGAGGACGAACAGGTCTGTCGATAACGCGGGAAGCAAGGATAGCCTTGTCGGAAGGCTTGCCCTCACGGCGTGTAAAAGAGCCGGGGATACGGCCTACAGAATAAAGTTTTTCTTCAAAATCAACAGAAAGGGGAAGAAAATCAATTCCGTCTCTGGGCTTAGCCGATGCGGTAGCGGCGCAGAAAACGCTTGTCTCGCCATAGCGGATAAGGCAGGAGCCGTTTGCAAGCTGGCCCATTTTACCGGTTTCGACCTTTAGGGGACGGCCGGCAAATTCGGTTTCAAAAACTCTAACATTTTCGTACATTTTTTTACCTCCAAAAATTTAGTTTTTTCGGGGCGCTACGGTTAAGCAATAAATCCAACGCCAAAAAGTTTTGACCCTCGATTTACCGCTTCACACATAGCAACCCACTTTGACAAAAAATATTGAAGCAGACCGCAAATAACTTACGGTCTGCTTATTTCCATAATTACTTACGGATGCCAAGACGCTTGATAATAGCACGGTAACGCTCGATATCTACCTTGGTAAGATAAGCGAGAAGGTTACGTCTGTGACCAACCATCTTAAGAAGACCTCTTCTGGAGTGATGGTCCTTCTTGTGTACCTTAAGATGCTCGGTGAGCTCGTTGATACGTGTGGTAAGAAGGGCAATCTGAACTTCAGGAGAACCGGTATCGCCCTCATGGGTAGCGTACTCGGCAATAATAGCCTGCTTCTGTTCTGCTGTCATGTTTTTCACCTCATTTAATCTTTTGTCCGCCACTATCCAAGCAATAGGTCAGGTGATTCCTCTAAAAACGAGGCAGACGCCCAAAGCATAGAAAGCGGTAGCCATAGTAGTATAGCACAAGTGATAAAAAAAGTAAAGCATTTTTTTACACATATTAATAATGCCCCTTTTCCCGTCCAAAAATTGTTGCAATTTCGCTCTATTTAAAGTATAATTTATCTGTATATGTAAGTGTTTAAAATCTGTTTACAAACTACTCACATTTGTTTGATAAAATGTTAAAAAATAATGTAAGGAGAAATCTTATGATTGAGGTGTCCTCACTTTCTAAAAAATACGGCAACCACCTTGCTGTCAACAATGTAAGCTTCAGCATCAAAAAGGGAGAGGTTGTCGGCTTCTTAGGCCCCAACGGCGCAGGAAAATCGACCATTATGAATATAATGACGGGCTATCTTTCGCTGACGTCAGGAAATGTCAGCATCGACGGGTTTGATATAATCGACCAACCCGAAGAGGCAAAAAAGCGTATAGGCTACCTGCCCGAAATTCCTCCGCTTTACACCGATATGACGGTCAGGGAATATCTCTATTTTATGTACGACCTTAAAAAAGTCAGCTTCCCAAAGAAACCTCACATAGACGAGATTACCCGCCTTGTTAAAATCGACAATGTTATCGACCGCCTTATTAAAAACCTTTCCAAAGGCTACCGTCAGCGTGTCGGTATTGCTCAGGCGCTAATCGGCAACCCCGACCTTCTTATTCTCGACGAGCCGACCGTAGGACTCGACCCCAAGCAGATAATCGAAATCCGCAACCTTATCGCGCGCCTCGGTAAAAACCACACCATTATTCTGTCTTCCCACATCCTTTCCGAAATTCAGGAGGTATGTGAGAGAATTATTATCATAAACAAGGGTAACATCGTTGCCGACGACACTCCAACCAACCTTTCAAAAAATCTGTCGAGCGACCACTCTCTTTCTTTGCGCGTTGTCGGAAACGAGGCGGATATTCAAAAAATTCTCTCCTCGGTTCCCAACATTAAAAGTATTAAATGTCTCGGCAAAAAGGAGGAGGGCTCGGTCGATTTCGTGCTCGAACCTAAGCCCGACTGCGATATCCGCGCCGCCGTAAGTGAGCGTCTTGCCGAGAGGAAGAAGACCATTCTGTCTCTCCATTCGGGCGAAATGACCCTCGAGCAGATATTCCTCCGTCTCACCGACGACACCGACCGCGGAGCATACTATTCGAAAGAGACAGAATCGCCAAAATCCAACACCCCAAAGGTTAAACTCAACCTTGAGACAGGCGAAGCTTTGGTAGGTGAGCAAACCGAAGCCGAAAAAGAATACAAAAAGGAGGATAAATAATTATGACGGCAGTTTTTAAACGAGAATTCAAGTCCTATTTTACCTCCCCCTTAGGCTATGTCTATCTTGCGATTTTCCTTTTCTTTGAGGGAATGTATTTCTCTACACTTTATAACAACTCTTCTACAAGTATAGAAATTATTTTTTCTTCTTTAGCAACCATTGTCGTTTTCATAACCCCAGTGCTCACAATGCGTCTGCTCTCTGAAGACAGGCGCCAAAAGGTCGACCAGGCGCTTCTCACCGCCCCCGTAACCGTTACGGGCATCGTGCTCGGCAAGTTCCTTGCCGCCCTCGCCGTTTATGCCCTTGCCTTTTCGCCAACCCTGCTTTTCCAAATTACCGTAAGTTTTATGGCAAGCGTTAACTGGCTTATTTATTTAAATGCCGCCTTGGGCGCTATGCTTATCGGCGCCGCACTTATCGCTATCGGTATGTTTATTTCATCCCTCACCGAAAGCCCCGTAATCTCTTGCATTCTTACTCTTATATCTTTTCTGCTACTTATGGTTCTTACTAACTTAGCGGCTATGACAGGAGTTTCTTGGCTTGTTTCGGCAGCTGAAAAAATCGCTTTCGTAAACCTGTTTTTTGCTTTTACAGAATCTGTGTTTCGCATAACCGATATTATTTATCTCGTCTCAATTTCTGCCGTGTTTGTTTTCCTTTCTGTCCGCGCGGTCGAAAAACGCAGATGGTCTTAAAGGAGGTAGTATAAATGAATATGTTTAAGAAAAAAGAACAGGCTGAAAATGCTACCCCCAAAAAACTTCGCAATAAGTCCGCCTTTAAACATGGTGGATATGCTCTTGGTATGACGGCAATAGTTATTGCTCTTGCTGTTGCGATAAATGCGTTTTTCTCTTTCCTTTCCGAACGCGTAAATCTAGATATAGACATTTCGTTATCTCAAACAAATACTCTATCTCAAGAAAACAAAGACTTTCTCTCTAAGATAGATACCGAGGTTAAAATTACAGTATTTTGTCCTAAAGAAGACTTTATTACTGCATTAGAGTATGTAGGAAATAATTTTTACAACGCTTCCGACAAAACCGCCTTGGTTGATAAAGAATATGATTACCATACCCAAACTCTAACTCTATTGGAACAATATCCGTTATGTTCATCAAAAATCTCTTTGAATTTTATTAACCCATATGACCCTTCTTCCACAGAAATAGCAAAAGAATACTCCGGAGTGTCTGTTTGTGATATCATAGTTGAAGGTGTTCATAACATTGACGGACAAGAGATAAAACGAAGCAATATTATATCCTTTGATGATATCTATTATCTTTCCGACAAGTCCGGTTATGTGGCATACGGCGATACCTATGCTATTTCAGGAAGCAATCTTGAAACTTCTTTAACAGGGGCAATATACAATGTAACAACAGCCGAAACAAAACAGGTTCTGGTTGTTGGCTCTCACTGTACTCCCGATTCCGTCAAAGATTATCAAAGTCTTTTAGAAGTTAACGGCTTCGAGTTTTTAACCCAAGAGGGCTCGGTTATTAGCGAGCTTTCAAACGAAACGGATGTTCTCATTATTTCCGCACCTACCGAAGATTTTATGATTGAGGAACTCGAACTTATTGATGAATGGCTATATAATAGTGGAAAGCGCGGAAAAGCTTTATTGTTTTTCGGCTCAATATATTCTCCAAGCATACCAAACCTCCAGAAATACCTTGAGGAATGGGGCATCGCCTTAGATAATGGCGTCCTTTTTGAAACTAATGAAAGAAATCACGCCGTTGGCGACCCCACAACAATGATGTTTGTCGCAGCAGAAAGCGAAACAGAAGATGAGGGCGAAAAAAAGCTTGTACAAACCATGAGAGAAAGCATCTCAAATTATATCGTCTCTGGCGGGAACCTTCCTATTTATCAAATTTTCGAGCAAGACGGCTTGCGCTCCACACACAACATCGCAGTATCAAAAGGAGCTTCTATTGTTAAGGCGCCAACAGGCACCTCTAAAGATTGGAAGCCAGATTCTTCGTATGAAACTTCGCAATATGCAAGTATTATTGTCGCAAGCGAAGATGACTATGTAGACAACGTTTTGTGTTCTAGTTATGTTATGGCTTTTTCTAGTTTCGATTTTCTGTCAACAAGCTGGATAAATTATAACACATATAACGCTAAGCCCCTTGTTAGTATGTCAAACCTTATAAGCGGCAGCGAAAATAACGGGTTTTCTGTAACTATGAAAACGGTTAACAGCGAAAGCTTTGACGAATTAATAACCGATAATTCCGGAACGGTCTTGGGTGTCATCTTCCAGATAACCCTCCCCATTCTTCTCATTGCCCTTGGCATCGTGGTCTTTATAAGGAGGAGCCGCCGATGAGCAACGAGAAAGAAAAGGATATAAATAATATGGAACAGCCTGTCGAGGCCGAACAGCCCGAAGAGCTTTCCACCATCTTTTCCGACCCTGCCGTCAAGCACGACAAGGTCAAAAAGCCGCAACTTCTTAAAAAGGCGCTTCTCGGGGTTGTTGCCGTAGCTCTGGTTGCCGCAATAACGGTCGCCCTCGTGCTCACCGTCCCCGTTCTCACCGACGATTCAAGCTCGAACGCCGACCAGGAAGTCCGTATGATGAGCGAAGACCTTTTCAGCGGTGTTAATAAGGTCGTCCTGACCCGCAATGATGCCACCATTGAGTTTTGCACCCATAAGGTTGAAAGCCAAAACTCAAGCGGTGAATCCGAGACGAAGACCCAATGGAGACTTGCCAATATCGACACTTCTCTCACAAATCAGTCGGTTATCGACAACTCGGTTAAAAGCTATATGGAGCAAACCTATTCCCGCATAATCAGCGAGGATAAAAACGACGGAAACGACTACGGCTTTGATAAACCTTATTACAAGGTGGATTTTTATAAAGAGGGAAGCGAAGAAGTATACCTCTCTTTGATTATCGGAAACAAGTCACCCGAGCTTTCGGGAAGATATGCGACAACCTCGCTTGATAATAAGGTTTATTATCTTCGTGACTACGGTTTCACCCACTACGAAAAAACCGAGCTCAGCTTTGCGGCGGTCGAGTCTGTAAATGCCATAACCGCGGACAGCAGTGTGAATAATGACTATTTCAGTAGCGGCACCCTTGTTTCCTGCGAAAAGCTTGTCCTTTCGGGTAAAAATCTTGGCGACACCTACACGGTTGGTGTTAAAGAGGTCGACAATATTACGGTCTTCAACTCCTATCACATAACCGCCCCCGTTTCCCGTTCTGCAAATGACGAGAATATTGGAAACATCGTTGCCCTATTCTCCGAGGGAATTTCGGCAGACGCCTGCTACTCCTTCACCACAACCGACTACGATATGAAGAAATTCGGTCTTGACAACCCCGATTTCTCTGCTACAATATATGTCGGTGACACCACTAGAACCTTTTCCGCCTCGCTTCAAAGCGACGGAAACTATGCGGTCTATTGCCCCGATAACAAGACTATCATGAAGGTAGCCGCCTCGGCACTCACGCCCGCAACCTACACCAAAAAGGAAATCTACAATTCCTTCCTCTTTATCGAAAGTATAACCTCCGCCAATAAACTCACCCTTTCCTCGGGTGGCGAAAGCCTTTCTTTCGATATCTCGACCAAATATGATGAAGAGTCGAAGTCTGACGTCCTCTCTAAAGTACATTTTGGCAAAACAGAGCTTACCCTCAAAAATTTCCAAAACTACTATTCCTTTATTCTTGGTATAACCGCCGCCTCGTACGACACGGTCGACACCTCGTCTCTGACCCCCGAAACCGTTCTCACAATTCACCACAAAGACGGCTCCCAGCCGACCAAGGTAGAATACTTTAAGGTTTCTTCGGGAAGATATCAGGTCGAAACAAACGGCACTCCAATGGGGCTCATAAGCTCCTCGAATCACTCGTATATTGTAAAATATGCGAAAAATGTCGCCGAAAACAAAACCTATAACCAAAGATAACTAACGATACTATGAAGGTGTCTGTGCTCTCAGAAGAGGGCGCAGACTTTTTATGTTTAGGAGAGAAAAAAATGAAAACACAAACTGCACAAACCCTTAAAAAAACCGTCGGCTCTGCCGTACTTCTCGCGCTTTGTATGGTGCTTCCGCTGCTCACAGGCCAAATTCCACAGGTTGGTAATATGCTTTGCCCTATGCACATCCCCGTGCTTCTTTGCGGTTTGCTCTTTGGATCGACCCTGGGCGGAGCAATAGGCTTTATCGCGCCGCTTCTTCGCTTTGCAATCTTTTCTATGCCGCCAATATACCCTGTCGGTATTTCTATGGCGTTCGAGCTTTTGGCTTACGGCGTAATTACAGGAATTATGACTCGCCTTCTGCCTAAAAAGACCCCCTACATATATCTTTCTCTTATTACCGCCATGCTCGGCGGCAGAATTGTGTGGGCTCTCGTTCGTATGCTAATAACCATTCTCGGCGGCGCGCCCTTCACCTTTGCTATCTTCATCGCCGACGGTTTTGTCAACGCCCTCCCCGGAATAATTCTTCAAATCTTAATTATTCCGCCAATTGTTTTGGCTCTCAAAAAAGCAAATCTTTCTTTAAAGTAATAAAACTCTTGTAAAATATGAAAAAAGTGCTATAATAATAGTCGGCAGTTTTCTGCCGACTATTTCTGTTAGAGTAGGTTTTTGGGCGTTTAAGTGCCGTCGGGACGGGGAGTTGTCCGACGGACGAACGAAGCTTTTCTTCGGCGGCCCGAATTCCGCATCCCGCTATACAGTCAGGAATAAGCTTTCCCTTCTTCCTCTCTGCGCTTGGTGGGGAAGGAGGATTTTTTATGTCAAAAACAAAACAACATCCATTAATTAATATGACCCTCACCGCAATTCTCGCGGCAGTATCGGTCGTGTTAAGCCGCTTCCTTTCGGTAAATGTCTGGAACATGAGCATAGGCTTTGCCTTTGTTCCTGTTCTTATCTGCGGTCTGCTTTGCGGACCTTTTTGGTGCGGCGTCTGCGGCGCATTGGCTGACCTTGTTGGCGCTCTGCTTTTCCCTTTCGGCGCATATTTCCCTGGCTTTACCGCCGTCGCGTTTCTAAACGGCGTTATCTATGGCACTATCGGCATCGCCTCTGAAAAGGTAAAAAAAGGATGGCTATTTTTAATTGTATCTTTTGGTCTCATAACGCTTAGTGAGCTTGTTTGCTCCCTTGCCCTTAATTCCCTTTGGATTACAATTCTTTATAATAGCCCCTATTTCGCAACCGTTCTCTCCCGTGTTCCCGTCTCGGCGGTAACCGTTGTCCTAGGCACTCTGCTTTGTCTGTTTTTACGCCAGACAATTATCTCTCCTCTTAAAAAACTAAAAAACAACTAGAAAGAGGTGTTTATAATGGAAAACTCACTCTTCACCGACAAAACCGTATATCAAAGCAGAGACAAAAACTGCTCGGATAAAGCAGCCGCCTGCTACGACCTGCTAGAGAAACTCGAAATCCCTTACCTTAGGGTTTCCCATAATCCAATCGGCACGATAGAGGGACTTTTCGAGGTTTCTAACACCTTAGGGGTAAATATCGCAAAAAATCTCTTTTTGTGCAACGCCCAAAAAACCGATTTTTATCTTCTTGTTATGAAGGGTGAAACACCTTTTAAAACAAGGCTTCTCTCGCCGCAGCTCAACTGCTCGCGCCTTTCCTTTGCAAGTGAAGAGCATATGACGGATTATATAAACTGCACGGCAGGCAGCGCAAGCATTATGGGTCTTATCTTCGATAAAGCCTTTAAAGTAAAGCTTATTATCGACGAGCAGCTTAAAGAGGAAGAGTTTTTCGGCTTTCACCCTTGCGACAACTCCGCAAGTATAAAAATTAAAACTTCCAACCTCTTTGAAAAGCTTCTCCCCGCCCTAAACCGCACACCAACCTTTGTAAAACTCACCGAAAACTAACAAAAAAACACCGTTTAAAAACGGTGTTTTTCTTTTATTTATCTAACTCCAAACAAAAGCTCGCCATAGGTCGGGAATGGCCAATAATCTGCCGCAGTCAGTGTTTCCATTCTGTCGGCATCGGCACGAAGTTCCTCCATCATAACGATAACCTTATCCTTGTAAATCGCCGCCTTCTCGGCACTGTTTTCACATTTAGCAGCCTCTGCAGTAAGCTTTTCAAGCTTTTTGAGCTTCTGATATGCGCTCTCTGAAAGTGCTGAAAGAACCGTTGCCGTTTCCTTTTCAAAGCTAGTAAACTTGCCAAAGTCAAATTCAGACCTTGCCAAAAGACCGTTTGAAAGGGTCGAAATATATTCGCTCACAGCAGGTAGAATGTCCTTTCTCATCATATCTACCATAGTCAGAGCCTCAATATTAACTATCTTGCAATAGTTCTCAAGTAATATCTCAAGTCGAGATTTAAGCTCTGCTTCGGTATATATCTTATGTGTAGCATAAAGCTCGATGTTCTTTTTGTCAAGCAGATGAGAAAGCGCGTCAGGGGTAGTTTTCAGGTTAAGAAGGCCCCTCTTCTCTGCCTCGCCGACCCAAGCCTCGTCATAGCAGTTTCCGTTAAAGATAATCTTCTTGTGCTCTCTGACTGTGCGCTGAATAAGGTCGTGAAGAGCCTCTTCAAAGTTTTCAGCAGTCTCAAGCTCGTCAGCAAACTGGCGAAGAGCCTCTGCAGCAGCAGTATTCAGCACAACATTCGGCTCTGCAACCGAATCGGAAGAGCCAAGCATACGGAATTCGAACTTGTTGCCCGTAAAAGCAAAGGGTGCCGTGCGGTTTCGGTCGGTGGTGTCCTTAGGGAATTTTGGAAGAACATGAACGCCAACCTTCAAAAGCTCTTTTTCTTTTGCGCCGTATGGCTCATCCTTCTCAATCGCCTCAAGAATTTCCGAAAGCTCGTCGCCTAAAAACATTGAAACAATCGCAGGCGGAGCCTCAAGAGCGCCTAAACGATGGTCGTTTGCAGCAGACGCAACCGAAATGCGAAGCAAATCCTGATATTCGTCAACTGCTTTAATTACTGCGCAAAGGAAAAGTAAAAACTGTGCGTTTTCATAGGGTGTTTCACCGGGATTTAAAAGGTTTACTCCGGTGTTTGTCGAAATCGACCAGTTGTTGTGCTTTCCGCTTCCGTTAACCCCATCAAACGGCTTTTCGTGAAGCAAACAGATAAGTCCGTGCTTTTTGGCAATCCTCTGTAGCAGCTCCATTGTAAGCTGATTGTGGTCAACAGCAATATTTGTGGTCGCGAAAACAGGAGCAAGCTCATGCTGTGCGGGAGCCGCCTCGTTATGCTCGGTTTTTGAAACAACGCCAAGCTTCCAAAGCTCTGTGTCAACCTCGGTCATAAAGGCTTTAACGCGGGTTTTTATGGTACCGAAATAATGGTCGTCAAGCTCCTGACCCTTTGGCGGCATTGCGCCGAATAAAGTTCTTCCCGTGTAAATTAAATCTTTTCTCTTAAGATAAATGTCTCTGTCAACAAGGAAATATTCCTGTTCGGGTCCAACGGTGGTTTTAACCGCCGTAACCTCTTCGTTTCCGAAAAGACGAAGTACGCGGAGCGCCTGCTTATTTATAGCCTCCATCGAGCGAAGCAGCGGTGTCTTCTTGTCAAGAGCCTCTCCTCCATAGGAGCAAAATGCGGTCGGAATGCACAAAACCCCCTCTTTTATAAAAGCAAAGGAGGTCGGGTCCCAGGCGGTATATCCTCTCGCCTCAAAGGTGGCGCGAAGACCACCCGACGGGAAAGACGATGCGTCGGTTTCGCCCTGAATAAGCTCTTTTCCCGAAAATTCCATAATAACCTTGCCGTCGGCAGCAGGGGTTATAAAGCTGTCGTGCTTTTCGGCGGTAATTCCGGTCATCGGCTGGAACCAGTGAGTATAATGTGTGGCGCCCTTCTCGATAGCCCAATCCTTCATAGCGTTTGCAACAACGGCAGCCGTAGCTGAATCTAGCCGCTTGTTGTTGTGTATTGCTCTCTGTACCAGCTTAAAGGTCTCTTTGGGGAGCCGCGACTTCATAACCGTTTCATTGAAAACATTTGCGCCGAAAATTTTTGTAACTTCAGACATAATCTTCTCCTTATATGTGTTTACATATAAATAATTACTTAACTTTTGCTAATTTTATCACAAAATCTTGTTTATATCAAGAGAATAAAATATAATAGCACAAAATTTTTCTTTTTTACCCTCTAAAGATTGATTTCCCGCCACTTTGGTGTTATAATCTTTTTGCATATGCGGACAGTTCGAAACCGTCCTGTCCTAAAACAAAACTAAGAAAAAAAGAATGAACTTATTTTAGCGTTATCCCTCGTTGTCGTCTTCTCGGCAACCGCCGCGGTCTTCTCTGGGTTCATAGTAACGGCTCGACCCCTATTTCCCAGATAGTAAATACTATCATCTTCAATACAATAACTTTAGCAGAGGTGTATAGCACCTCTAGCCTCTTGTCGATAATTGTTTCAAGCTATTTAATATATATTGTAAGGCTCTTAAAAGAGAAGGATAAAATCCCCGAATAATCTTCGTGACAAAACCAATCGTTTGTGATATAATCTAGTAAATATGATTTTGGATGTGAATGTTTTGGATAACAGATTTTATGATGTAATAATTGCCGAAATGTCCCCCTTTTTCGAGGAAAACGGCTTTAAGGCAGATAGCGAAAGCTTCAAAAACGCCACGAAATCCCTTAAAATAGCATATGACGAGCAAAAACAGGTCTATAATCTTTTCTGTGCCGACCTTGAAAACGGAACTGAGGGCGAGTTTTCTCTCCTTTCGTCATACCTTTTTGACGAAACCCAAAACAAAAACGATGCCGTAAGCGTCGCTATAGACTTTGTCGACACTGCCCGAAAGGCTTTAAATATCAAGGCAAAGCGTAAGGCTGTCTCGGCAGAGCTGCCGGTTGCAAGCCAAAACGGAGCTGTAACCGTAAATACCTTAACTACCAAGCTTCTCGCAAACTATCCTGCTCTTAAAGAAACCTATAAATCTGAGGTTGCCGCAAACGGAAAATATCTTTATCTCGACTTCTGCACAAAATTTGTTGTACCCGAGGTTCGCGCAACCCTCGACAGTAAAAATAAAAAGGCTATAAAGAAGCTTGTAGATATGTTTGTCGGAATATTCACCTCCGGCGACCGCGAGTCAACCAATCTGACCGTTGCAATACTAGCCGCCGCAATCGGAAAGGATGGCGACCGTTTTGCCGCCGCCACTGCCCATATGGCCGATTGTCAGCCTCTCGTTTTGGCTGTAAATCAACAGATTTCTGCCCTTGTTAAAAACAAAAAATTTGCAAAAGCAATGCGCTTTGAAGATTAAAATTTTTAAGGACCGACGGAAAGTCGGTCCTTGTTTTTTATAGTATTATTTTTTGTCAAAATCAGCCGAAATTACCTTTTCTTCCTCCACGGTGTCTATATATAACTCCTCACAAGCCCTCTGCGCGCTAATAAGGGTCTCCATCGCCTTTTCGACACCGTCTAATAAAGTTAAATACATTTGTTTATAATCCGCCATAAATCTCACCCCAAAATAATAATACCATATCCTCTCAGAAAATGCAACCATAAATGGTTATATAATTATAATAACTTATGAACATAATATTGTAGTGGGAGTTGATATTATGTTTAAAATTGATAAAGAATTTAAATCTGCAAACATTTCTCGCACAATACGGTTTACAGAGCCGCTGTTTGAAAGGTTAAATATAATGGCTTCTGAAAACAACATTTCATTTAATCTTCTTGTATTGCAGTGCTGTAAATATGCATTAGACAATTATTCAAAAGATAATAACTAGAGTTGCTTTAAGGTTTTATGAACAGACTAAAGCAGAATTCGGATAAAATGTAAAAAGCCAAAACCATATAGGTTTTGGCTTATTTTATTCGCTTATTCCTAAATTTTCCTCATTAAGTTCAGTTTCAACAATCTTGCCCGAAAGGTCCTCTCCCGAAATCTGAACCCTTGTATAATTTTCGGTATAGCCCTCGTTTATTCGGTTCTTATAGGTTTCAAAAAGAACCTTTGCCGTCCGACCAATCTGGCTTTTTATAAACCTTTCCTCGCACTCCCTTGCCGCCTCGGCCATAATTGTAGCTCGCCTTGCCTTTTCGTCTGGCTCGACCTGATTTTTAAGCCCGTCGGCAACCGTTCCTTTGCGTCGTGAATATGCAAAAACGTGGCTTCTTGCGAAACCGATTTCCTTTAAAAATGCAACGCTCTCTGAAAACTCTTCTTCGGTTTCCCCCGCAAAGCCGACCATAATATCGGTCGTAATTGAGGCGTTTTCAAAACGGCCTCTTATTTTCTTTACCAATTCTCTGTAAAACTCGGTGTCATAATGGCGGTTCATTCTTTTTAAAGTTCTGTCACTGCCCGACTGCAGCGCAAGATGGAATTGCGGACAAAACTTTTCTTCTAAATAAAGCTTTTCAAGGGTCTCGTCGCTTATGTGGTCGGGCTCAAGCGAGCCTAACCTCACCCTTTTTATCCCCACAGGCTTTGCCGCAGCAGAAACGGCGTCACAAATAGTAAGTCCCGTGTCCTTGCCGTATGACGTAAGGTTTATTCCAACAAGCACAATCTCGCAAAATCCGTTTTCTGCCAGTCTTTTTGCCTCTTCTTCAATTTCCTTTGGCGTTTTTGAACGGATTTCTCCCCTCGCCTTAGGTATTATACAGTAGGTGCAGTATCTATCGCACCCATCCTCTATCTTCATAAAGGCGCGCGTTCTTTCTTCAAAGCGCGTGACGGTAGGGGTGTTGTATTTCTCGCACTTCGTGTGAGACTTAATATCAACAATTCTCTCGCCGCGCTGTATAAATTCGTCAAGCTTTTCGGCAATCCCCTCGGGATTTGTGTTTCCAACTATAATATCTGCCGCCAAAAGCTCCTCTGCCCTCTCGGGAAAGGCCTGTGGCATACAACCGCAAAGTATAATAATTCCGTCGGGGATAAGCCTCCTCATGCGGCGCACAGCCTGTCGTGTTTTGCGGTCGCTTTCGGCTGTAACCGTGCAAGAATTAATAATAACAACCTCCGCAACCGAGTGGTCCGAAACAAGGCTGTGACCACGCCTCTCCAAAACCTCGCCCATCGCCTGCGACTCATATTGATTAACCTTACAGCCAAGCGTATAAAAAGCAATCTTCATAATTTTCTCCGTAAGCTATTTGCTTATATTTGATATAAAAAAACCCCGTTCAGAAGAACGAGGTTTTTGGCGCGCTGAAGATGATTCGAACACCCGACCTTCTGGTCCGTAGCCAGACGCTCTATCCAGCTGAGCTATCAGCGCATACACATAAGTGCCATAGTATAATAACACAACAGTTTTAAAATTTCAAGTGTTTTTTTAAAAAAATAAAAATTTTTCCTATTGAAACTACCTCAAAGGTATTGTATACTTATATTACAATATTATGGAGGTTGTTATACATATGCTTTTTAAGAAACTTTTGTCGCTTCTCGCGGCTTTGTCTTTAATTTTAACACTGGCTTCCTGTGGGACAACCCCTCCCACCAGCGACGAGCTTGACGATGTCCCCGTCGTATCGTCCGAGCCCGAGCCCGAGCCCGAACCTGAACTTGCTGTAAACAACCTCACCGGAGAAAAAAATCTCCCGCTTGATGCGGTAGGTAAGAAGCCCGTTGCCGTTATGGTCAATAACGCAGGAGTTGCCCAGAGGGTACAATCAGGTCTTGATAAGGCAGACGTCGTTTTTGAAACAGAGGTCGAGGGCGGAATAACCCGTCTTATTGCCCTTTTTGCCGACCCGACCAACGTTTCGGCTATCGGAACTATAAGAAGCCTCCGCGTTCCCTTTGCCGATATTGCGTGCGGTATGGATGCAATCCTTTTCTACCACGGAATAGACGGCACTTACTGTGCTCCTCACCTTAAAACCCTGCCAATGAACGCCTTTACGGTCGATGCTAAAACCTACGGCTACCGTGACCGCAGTAACGGTCTTGCCTATGAACATACCCTCTATACCACGGGCGAAAAAATAGATAAAGCAATTGCCGATAAAAAGTACAATTATGATTCTTCGCGTGGCTCTTGGCTGACCTTCAATTCTTCAGAAGAGGCTATTGTTCCCGTAGGGGTTGCCGCAAATATAACGGCAAAATTCTCATCCGCCTCGACTACTAAATTCCTGTATAATGCCGAACTTAAAAAATACGCAAGAGCCAATAAAAACGGTGTTGCCTACACCGACCTAACAAGTGGAAATCAAGAGCTTTTCACCAACATCTTCATTCTTAAAACTACAATTTCATACTATCCTGACGGCAAACACCGTAAGGTCGACCTTTCTTCAGGCACAGGATACTATGCAACAGCAGGCGGTTTTGAAGAAATTAACTGGAAAAAGGGCTCCTCAACCGAAAACTTCTCTTTCACCAAAGCGGACGGCTCACCCCTCACCGTAAATCAAGGAAATTCCTACGTCTGCATTATGGGTGGAACCGGCTCGATTACGTTTGAATAGAAAAAAACGCATTAACAAAAGTTAATGCGTTTTTTTATTTTTTCTGCTTTTCTGCCTTTTTTTTAAGACATTTTGCCCTCGTTGCCATACCACCTCTAATATGTCTTTCCTGTTTGTTTTTTTCAAGCACCTGCTTAACCTCAATATAAAGTCCGGGCGAGGCATATTTAAGCCTCTCTGTAATATCCTTATGTACGGTGCTTTTGCTTATTTTAAACACCTTTGACGCCGCCCTTACGGTTGCACCGGTCTCAATAATATATTCGCCGAGCACCCTCGCTCTTTCTGATACGGTTTCTCTCATACAATCAACTCCTAAAAGGACTGTTTAATTGTATGACACGAAGATAAAAATTATGTTTTTTAATCTCAAAAAAATTATTAACCTATATATTAATATATATTATATCTTTATTAAAGTTATTATTGAAAAATGTTAATAACTATGTTATACTTTAGAAGTATAAACAGACTTACTTAAAAATAAATTTTTACAATATTAATTTTGGTATCAAAGGAGAGTAAAAATGCAGATAGAATCTTTAAATGACATTTGGGAAGCCGTCTGTACAGAACTTAAAAAGCGTATGACCGAAATTTCCTTTAATGTTTGGTTTCAAGACCTTCATCCTATCGAAATTCGAAACGGTGAAATCGTTCTAGGAATATATTCCGACTATAAAAAACAAATTATTGAAAATAACTATTTACATATCATTAAGCCCAGTATTAAAGAAATTATGGGAATTGATATGGAAATTAAAATTGTTGTAGAGGACGAAAACGGAAAAATAATTCAAAGCGTTATAACCCCCATCAATAGTTCGTTTGAGGATTCTTTTACCTTCGATAATTTTATTATGGGCTCCTGTAACCGCTTTGCACACGCAGCATCTATGGCAGTTGCCGATAATCCCCGCATAATTTATAATCCTCTTGTTATCTATGGACCATCAGGTGTTGGCAAAACTCATCTTATGCTCGCTATAAGAAACCGTATAAAAGAAAAATTTCCCGAGAAAAAAATTGAATATGTTCGCTGTGAAGAATTTACTAACCAATTAATTGAAGCAATACATACCGGCACGGCAGACCTTTTCAGAAACCGCTTTAGAAATCTTGACGTTCTGCTTATTGACGATATTCAGTTTATTGCAGGAAAAGAACAAACTCAGGAAGAGTTTTTTAATACCTTTAATGCTCTCCATCAAGGAAATAAACAGCTTGTTTTCACAATGGACAGGCCTCCAAAGGACGTTAAAACCCTTGATGACAGAATAAGAAACCGTCTCGAAATGGGACTTTTTGCCGATATAACCCCGCCCGATTATGAAACAAGGGTTGGTATAATAAAGAAAAAGGCTGAATCCTTAAATATTTCTCTTGAAGAAAATCTGGTTTATTACATCGCTGAGCACATTAAAATGAATACCCGTCAACTTGAGGGTGTTGTTAAAAAGCTTCAGGCTTTTATTCAAATTCAAAATCACACGCCGACAATCTCTGTCGTTCAGGGTATAATCCGAGAGGTCGTAAACGACACCAAGCCCGAACCTATTAAAATTGAAAAAATTGTTGCAGAAGTTGCCAGAACCTACGATGTCTCTGAAAAAGATATTGTTTCAAGAAGAAAAACGGCTGAACTTGCAAAAGCCCGCCAAATCGCTATGTATATTGCTAAGGAAACAACCGAACTTGGTTATAAACCAATCGGTGAGGCTTTTGGAAAGGACCATACAACCGTTCTTTACGCTGTAAAGAAGATGGAAACCTTCCTAAAAGAAAATCAGCATGAAAAAGAAATTATTGACGACATAATTAAAAATCTTAAAAACGAAGCCTAGTACGAAAAGTTATTCTACTTTTTAACCTTAATTAACCTGCAACTTTTTAACATCTCTGTTAATAACCCTTTTTCGACAAATTTTTTCCACATTTATCTAACACCTCTCCCCACACCAAAAACCCTTTGATTAAAAACCAAAAATGACCATTTCAACTTTTTAACACCCTCTAATAATACTTATATTTTTTTATGATTTAATTATTAACTATTTCGCAAAAAAACGAAACAGTAAAGGAGTCTTCTAAAATGCTTTTTACAACACAAAGAAGCGAATTGCTTGAAGCCGTTCAAAACCTTTCAAGAATTGTAACAAAAACCTCACTTCCCGTCCTTGAAGGAATTTTAATTTCTGCAGAAAAGGGAAAAATAACCTTAGTTAGCTATAACCTCGAAATGAGTATGAAAAAAGAAATCTATGCTAACTGTGACGAAGAGGGAGATATAGTAATAAGCGCCCGTCTTTTAACTGAAATTCTCCGTAAAAGTGATGGTATTCAGGTAACTATAGAGGCAGATGAGCGTCTTATGTGCCATATTCGCTCAGGAAATGCAGTTTTCGATATTATGGGTATGTCTGCTGAAGATTTTCCTGAAACCCCCTCTGTCCCCGAAACTGACAAAATTTCTATGTCGGGCGGTCTTTTAAAGGAAATGGTAAGAGGAACTCTTTTTGCTGTTGCAACAAATGAAGGCTCCCGTCCAATCCTCACAGGTCTCAATATTAGAATTGAAGACGGTGTTGCTAGATTTATCGGTATTGACGGCAGAAGAATGGGAATAAGAAAAGAAAATATAAATTCTAATGTAAACTGCAATTTTGTAATTTCAGGAAAAGCAATAGGAGAAGCCGTAAAAATTGTTTCAAATGATGAAGAAAACATAGATTTTTATGTAACTAAAAAACTCGTTTCCTTCCAAATTGACGGTTACACCTTGGTTTCCCGTCTCTTAGAGGGTGAATTTGTAAATTATGAAAAGGCTATTCCAAAAGAATTTCTTCAAACCTTAAGGGTTAAAACAAAGGATATTATTGATATAATTGAAAGAATTTCGCTTGTCGTAAACGACAGACTAACGACTCCGGTCCGTTGTTCTATAGGAAACCCTGTTTCAACCTTTAAATGTATTTCGGCTGTAGGCTGTGCAACAGATACATATGAAACGGAACTCTCCGGACCAGAATTTGAAATTGGAATTAATGCTCAGTATCTTCTGGATGCTCTTCGCGCAACCGAAACAGACGAAATTAAGATGTCGTTTAAAGGTGGAGCAGAGGGCTTCCTTATTGAACCTACCTCTGACGACAGCTTTATCTATATGATAATGCCTATGCGTCTAAAATAATAAAAAACAGAAGGAAATAGGGAACAAATATCTCTTGAATTTTATGGAATATAAGAAAATTTATATTAAAGAAGAATTTATTCGGCTTGATTCTGCATTAAAACTTGCAGGCTATGTTTCAACAGGCGGACATGCAAAGGTTGTAATTCAGGGCGGTGAGGTTCTTGTTAATGGAGAAGTCTGCTTAATGCGCACAAAAAAGCTTAAAAAAGGCGATAGAGCAGAGTTTGACGGTTTAGGACTAGAAATAGCTTATGGAAGTTAAAAAACTCTCTGTAAATAATTTTAGAAATCTTTTTCCAAGCAAAATAGAATTTTGTAATTCTATGAACGTAATCTACGGAGATAACGCACAAGGAAAAACAAATTTAATAGAGGCTATCTGGCTTTTTACAGGTGCTAAAAGTTTCCGTACAAGTAAAGACGGCGAAATGATAGGCTTTAGCGCTTCAGAAGCAAACCTTGAACTTGAATTTATAAGCGGGGGAATAGAGCGTGAAGCAAAAATTAATATAAAGGCAAGAAGAACGGCTGAGCTTGATTCTAAAAAGCTTCGTTCCGCTTCGGCTCTTGCGGGAAATTTTTGCGCAACGGTTTTCTCTCCGTCAGACCTTCAAACGGTTAAAGAGGGTCCCTCTTTAAGACGCCGTTTTCTTGATTTAGCAATAGGTCAGTTATACCCTAGTTATGTTGATATTTTAAAGCAATATATAAAAGCAGTAACACAAAGAAACACCCTTTTAAAAAATAGCCAGGGTATAATAAAAAATACCGAATTGCTTGATGTTTTCGAAAAAGAAATTACTTTAAACGGCTCAAAAATAATAGATTACAGAATAAAATACTGCAAGAATTTAACCGAAAATGCTTCTTCTATTTACGGTGAGCTTTCTTCTCTCCGCGAAGAACTTACGGCAGAATATATGCCATCTTCTAATATTGAAGATTTAGAAGAAAAACTTTATGTTTCAAGAAAAACAGACATCTTTTCCGGAACAACTTCGGTAGGTCCCCACAGAGATGATTTAGATTTTAAAATAAACGGAATCTCTGCAAGAACCTTCGGCTCTCAGGGACAGCAAAGAAGTGTTGCAATCGCTTTAAAACTTGCCGAAGCTAAAACCCTTAAAGAAATAACAGGGGAGCAGCCGGTCGCAATTCTCGACGATGTTATGAGTGAGCTCGACCCTGACAGACAAGCCTTTATCTTAAATCATATAAAAGATTGGCAGGTATTTATCACCTGTTGCGACAAAGCAAATGTAAAACCCTTAAAAGAGGGAAAGATTTTTACCGTTGTCGGCGGTAGAATAAAATAAAAAATTTTTTAAGGAAACTTTTATGTATCTGCATCTTGGAGAAAGCACAATCGTTAAAACAAAAGATATTATCGGAATTTTCGATATGGACACATCAACGGTTATGAAATCGTCTCGTACCTTTCTAAATAAAGCCGAAAAGGAAAAAAGGGCAGTAACCGTTTCATATGAACTTCCAAAGGCTTTTGTTGTTTGCAGTGAAAAAAACAATAAATATAAAAAAATATTTATTTCTCAGCTTTCAAGTTCAACCCTTGAAAAGCGTGCGAAATCTTCAAAAATATTATAAAGTTTAAAATTTTTCTAAGGAGAAGAAAATGGAAAACGAAAAGAATACTGTGGTAACAGGCAGTTACGACGAAAATTCAATTCAGGTCCTTGAGGGTCTAGAGGCGGTAAGAAAACGTCCCGGTATGTACATAGGCTCAACGGGAGAACGCGGTCTTCACCATCTTGTATACGAGATAGTGGATAACTCTATCGACGAAGCCCTTGCAGGCTTCTGTGATAAAATAACCGTCGAACTGTTAGACGACGGTATAATCCGCGTAACCGATAACGGACGAGGAATCCCTGTAGGAATAAATGCCCAAAAGGGTATCCCCACAGTAACGGTTGTATTTACCATACTTCACGCTGGCGGAAAATTCGGCGGAAACGGATATAAGGTGTCGGGAGGTCTCCACGGAGTCGGCGCCTCGGTTGTTAACGCCCTTTCAAGTTGGCTAGAGGTTGAGGTAAAGGACGGCAAAAATATTCATAAACAAAGATACGAAAAGGGAAATATAGTGTCTGACCTTGAAATAATAGGACAAACAAATGAAACCGGAACAACCGTAACCTTCAAGCCCGACCCCACTATTTTCACAGATACAACAACCTATGATTACGAAATTCTTTTAAACCGTCTTCGCGAGCAGGCATTTTTGAATGCAGGAATTAGAATTGTTCTTGAAGACAAGCGTACCGATGTTTTTGAGCCTAAAACTGACGACCTGTGCTATGAAGGCGGAATTAAATCATATGTTGACTATCTCCGTAACGGAATAAAGAAAGACCCTCTTTCCGAAATTATTTATCTTTCGGGAACAAAGGGCGACTCTACTGCAGAAATAGCTCTTATGTGGTCTACCGCTTACGATAATAAAATAATGTCCTTTGCAAACACGCT
>JAGBUC010000054.1 GCA_017630985.1 Clostridia bacterium | reverse complement strand
GGTCACGGAAATCAACCCGTCCGTCACTTGTGAAATAGAAAAGAATTTTGCTGCCATCAAAAGCATATTCAACCTCGACTAGCTTCATGTCAAGCTTGTGCTCAAGTACCTTTTTTTCGCAAAGCTTAAAGGCTTCTTCTGCCTTTTTCTTGTTTTCGGCAACCTTTCTTTTGTCGATGTCGTCGGCAAGTCGCAAAACCTTTTTAAGCGGTTTTACGATTTTTTCGTCCTCTACCGATTTGACAGACTCGCATACGGTGGCACATTCGACACCGCGCGAGGTCTCAACAACAACCAAATCGCCGACCTCGGCTTTAATTCCGTCGGGGTCGAAGAAATAGGCTCTGCCTTCGGCTTTAAATTTAACAGAGATTACCTCGGTCATATTTTCCTCCCAAAATTCATTTTTTCACCGACAAAAGCTTTGAGGTTAGGGCGGTGAAAAATAAAGAAAGATTTATATTAGTGTTAAGCAGAGGCTCAAGTTCGCATATAACCGAATGGAATTCGGCAAGCTCTCTTGCTACCATCGCATAGCTTCTGCTCTTTTTAAATTTTTCGGAAACTGCTTCCTTAAGTGCTGAAACAAATTTAGCGGTTTCGGCTCGGTCCTTTTCAAGTGCTGTAACCGACAGCAAGGCGTCTAAAGCAGCGCCGCGGTTTATTGCCTCAAAAAAGTCGTGAGCAGCATCGATACCGGCGCTGCCAAGGTCACCGTCAAGTCGTTTAATGGCTTTTCCGATATTGCCGTTTTCCTGCTCTAGTATATAAGCGGCATCCTCTTCGGAATATCCGCGCTGTTTAAGCAGTTTGACACTCTCGGTTACCGATGGCGGAAACAAGGAAAAAACCACACATCTTGAAACAACCGTCTCAAGAAGATTTTTGGCTGCCTCTGCAACCAGTATAAAAACAACATTACTTGGCGGTTCTTCCAAAACCTTTAAAAGAGAATTCTGCGATGCGGTATTCATCGTATCTGAACTTTCAATAATAAAAGCACGGCAGTCAGCGGTGTGTGCCGCCTGATAGGATGTTGTGCGAAGCGCACGAATTTGCTCTACAGTTATGTTTTTTTTCTTTGGCTCTAAAGACACCGTTTCAATGTCGGGATGGGTGCCTGCATCTGCTAAACGACAGTTTCTGCAAGAACAGCAAGGCTTTTGGTCTGCTTCGCAAACAGCCGCCTTTGCAAGATAACGGGCAAGGGTTTTGCGCCCCGCACCCTCGTCACCCTCTATTATTATCGCGTGGGGGATTCGTCGAGTGGATATAAGTAAATCAACCGATTCTTTAACCCGCTCGTTTGCTATAAGCGGGAAGCTCATAGCACGAAGCCAACCTTTTTCATAGCTTTTGCAAGGGTTTTACGCGCCGCATATTCTGCCTTTTGAGCACCCTCGCGGTAGAGAACCTCAAGGGCTGCCTTGTCTTTAATAATCGCGTCGTAGCGTTCTCTTATAGGACGAAGCTCTTCAACCACCGCTTCACCAACGGCGAGTTTAAAGTCGCCATAGCCCTTGCCCTCAAATTCGGCGGTAATCTGCTCGGCAGTTTTTCCCGTTATGGCAGAATAAATTCCGATAAGGTTATTAATACCGTGCTTTTCCTCACCGATGCAAACGCGAGCTTCGCTGTCGGTGACGGCGCGCTTGAATTTTCTCATAATGTCGTCAGGGCTATCTAAAATTGCAACCCAAGAGTTAAGATTTTCGTCAGATTTCGACATCTTTTTGGTTGGGTCCTGAAGCGACATAACACGCGCACCGGTCTTTGCAATATACGGTTCGGGGACAGTGAAGACATCGCCGTAAATTCCGTTGAAGCGTTCGGCAATATCACGGGCAATTTCAAGATGTTGCTTCTGGTCAGCACCAACGGGAACAAAGTCGGGCTTGTAAAGGAGAATATCTGCCGCCATAAGTACGGGATATGAGAAAAGTCCGACATTTACATTATCGGCGTGCTTTGCCGATTTGTCTTTAAACTGTGTCATTCGCGACATCTCACCAAACTGTGTATAGCAAGAGAGAAGCCAAGAAAGCTGACTGTGCGCCGCGACATGCGACTGGATAAACAGGGTGGATTTCTCGGGGTCGAGTCCGAGAGCAAGAAGAAGCGCATAGGTAGAATAAATCTGTTGTCTAAGCTTTGCCGGCTCTTGCCGTACGGTGATAGCGTGCAGGTCGGCAACCGCAAAGGTGCAGTCGAATTCTTCTTGCATATTAAGCCAGTTTTTAAGCGCACCCAAATAATTGCCTAAAGTGAGCATACCGCTTGGCTGAATACAACTTAAAACCTTTTTCTTTGTTTCCATTTCCATATGTAATACCTCAGGGTGAATTTTATAAATTATATTATACTACAATCGTGTCAGTACAGCAAGAAAAATATATTTTTTCTTTACAAGACAGATGTGTTGATATATAATACTTTGGGAGTGAAACATTATGAGAAGCAATATAATAAAGAAAATTTCATTATCCGGACTTTTGACTGCCGTTATCACCACCGTTACCTTTTTCCCTGTGCCTGTTCCCATTGCTCACGGTTATGTAAATCTGGGTGATTGTTTTGTTTTGCTTGCGGGTATAATTTTAGGACCTAGTTACGGATTTATGGTTGCAGGCGTAGGCTCTGCATTAGCCGATATTTTTGCCGGTTTTGCAAATTATGCTCCCGCAACTTTCGTTATAAAAGGCGCAATGGCTCTGGTTGTGTATTATATATCGGGCCACCGTTCTTCATCGGGCAGGTCTTTCCGAATTGTTCTGTCTGGTGTTTTGGCAGAGCTAATTATGCTCATAGGATACTTTCTGTTCGAGCTTGCTTTGTACGGAGCAGGGGCTGTGGCCTCAATACCAGGGAACAGTTTTCAGGGTATTTGCTGTGCTGTGGGCGGTTGCCTTCTTATGTTAACGGTATCTAAAAGTTCTGTTCTATCTAAAAAACTAGACCTTCGCTAAAAACATATCGTCGCTATGTCTATTAAAGTGCATGCGACGATTTTTTGTTGTATTATAAGTCAAAGTTTGTTATAATAAAATAAATTATGTCTAAAGGAGACTTAAAATGGCAAAAGTAACACTGCTTGCGCACACTCCAAATCCCGAAGCTACTGTGGCTGCCGCCGCAAAGCTTTGCTATTCTCCCTCTACTATTGAGGATATCCGCGAGGGGCTAACCCCCGAAAAAACCGCATCATTTGTCGAGATGCTTTCTGAAATCGGTCACGAAAGTCCGATAGAGCATGTTTCCTTCACCTTTGGTGTTGAGGGAATTTCACGCGCCTGCTCGCATCAGCTCGTTCGTCACAGAATAGCGTCATATTCTCAAAAAAGTCAGCGCTATGTAAGCGAGGGCAGCTTCGAGTATATCATTCCGCCCGAGGTTGAGGCAATACCCGAGGCTAAAGAAGAGTTCGAGCTGCAAATGAAGGCTATTGAAGAGGGATATAATAAACTGGCCGACCTTCTAACCCAGAAGCACACCGAAGCCTTTATTAAGGACGGACTTGACGAAAAAGCCGCGTTACAAAAGGCAAAGAAAAAAGCCTTTGAGGATGCCCGTTTTCTGCTTCCAAATGCTTGCGAAACAAAAATTGTGGTAACAATGAATGCAAGAAGTCTTATGAATTTTTTCCGTCACCGCTGCTGCAACCGCGCACAGTGGGAGATAAAGGATGTTGCTGACCAGATGCTTGCCCTCGTTAAAGAGGTCGCACCCAATCTGTTTAAAAACGCGGGACCGTCCTGTGTCTTCGGCGGCTGTCCCGAGGGAAAAATGACCTGTGGAAAAATAAAACAGGTTCGCGAATTTTATAAGGAAATGAAATAATTATGGGAAAACTTATAGTAATCGAAGGTCTTGACGGAAGCGGAAAATCCACACAACTCGAGCTCCTGACAAAAGGACTTAAGAATAGCGGAATTGACTGCAGAATGGTTTCCTTCCCGAACTATGAAGACGATTCTTCTGCCCTTGTCAGAATGTACCTTTCGGGTCAGTTCGGAAACAAACCCGACGATGTTAATGCCTTTGCGGCATCCTGTTTTTACGCTTGCGACCGCTATGCATCTTTTAAAAAGGATTGGGGTAAATATTATAACGATGGTGGAATTATCGTTTCAGGAAGATATACAACCTCGAATGCGGTGCACCAGTGCTCAAAGCTTGACGAAAGCGAGTGGGAGAGCTTCCTTTCCTGGCTTTATGAATTCGAGTATGAGCGTCTTGGAATTCCAAAACCCGATAAGGTTATTTTCCTCGATATGCCAATAGAGGTTTCGCAAAAACTGCTCGACAAAAGGTACGGGGTGGACGGAGGCCATAAGGATATTCACGAAAAAGATGTAGCATATCTTGAAAAGTGCCGAAAAGCTGCATATTTCACAGCCGACTATTCGGGCTGGACGAAAATTTTCTGTGCTAAAGATGGCGAGCCTCGAACAATTGAGGATATTGCTCAGGATGTTATAAACACAGTTAAGGAGATTTTATGATATACGTTTTTTTAGCCGATGGCTTCGAAGAGGCTGAGGCTCTCGTTACGGTCGATATTCTTCGCCGTGCCGAAATTGATGTTGCGACGGTTGGTGTTGGGAAATCGCTAATTGAGGGAACACACGGTATAACCGTTACAGCCGACATCACTACGGGCGAGTTTTCGCCGGACGATATGACGGGGGTTATCCTCCCCGGAGGAATGCCCGGCACCACAAATCTAGAAGCAGACAAAATTGTTTTGTCTGCTGTAAAACATGCTTATAGCAACAATCTGCCAGTGGCGGCAATCTGCGCCGCGCCCTCTATACTTGGACATCTAGGTCTTTTAAAGGGTGAAAAAGCAACCTGCTATCCCGGTTTTGAAAATGACCTTATAGGTGCTAAATATGTTAACGCTTCGGCTGTTACAAGTGGAAATATAATAACCGCAAAGGGAGCGGGTGCTGTTTTTGAGTTTGGCTTCTCGATAATCGACTATATAAAAGGAAATAAAGAGGTTTCTAAAAATCTTAGGGAGACGATGCAATGCGCCCTCTAGATATAAGAAAATATAAGCAAGAATTAAGGCTTAAATGCAGAGAATACCGTCAAAGCCTCGAACAAGAGTTTAAGGCAGAGCTTGACGGCAAGATAGCAGATAATGTCCGCCGACTTAAAGAATATCGCCCTGCGCACACAATTTTAATATATATGTCGACACCAATAGAGGTCGACACCGTAAAGATAATAAAAAATGCTTGGGCAGACGGAAAAAAGGTTGCGGTTCCTCGTTGTATTCCTGAAAGTCGTGATATGGAGTTTCATTATATCGAAAATCTTGAATGTCTAGTACCAGGCACCTTCGGGGTGTTAGAGCCCGACGCTTCACTTCCTATAGTGACCGATTTTTCTGGTTGCCTTATGATAGTCCCCGGTATGCAGTTTGATATGAAGGGATACCGAATTGGCTATGGCAAAGGATATTATGACAGATATATGGTAAGGTTTAAAGGACGCTCTGCAGGAATTTGCTATTCCGATGAGCTTAAGCCTTTTATGTATCACGGACGGTATGACCAAGCGGTCGATATAGTTGTAACCGACCGACGAATTAGAACCTGCAGGCGTTAATTTGGAGAAAAGTTATGGAAAACGAAAAAATAAGTTTAGACGATATTATCGAAACTAAGCCACAAAAATCAAAAAAGAAAAGAAAGCTTTGGCCTATAATACTTTATGTTGTAGGTGCGCTTGTTGTCGCCCTTAGTATATTTACAGCTGTCGTTTGGTCGGATTATAGCGGAAGCGCGCGAAACGGCGAAACCGTAACCGTAACGGTTAAACAGGGCGCGTCAGTGTCGGCTATTGCACGGGAACTTGAAAATCAGGGCGCAATAGGGAACGGCTTGTTTTTCAGGGTTTATTCAAAGCTTGCAAAAACCGAAAATCTTTATAATTACGGAACCTTTACATTTAAAAACGACATAGGCTTTGAGGCTATTTCCGACATACTAATAAACGGCGGCGCGAAGGCAGAAACTGTAAGGGTTGTTATCCCTGAAGGAACGGGAATTAACGATTATACAAAAAATGTCAACGGAAACAAAGTAATCGTCAAAGGAATTGCCACTATTCTTGAAGATGCCGGAGTTTGCACAAGAGACGACTTTTTTGCGGCTTTAAAGGAATTTGCGATTTCTGGCGAGCTTTTAAGTGCAACAAGTGATAAGGCATACTATAGGCTTGAGGGATATCTTTTCCCGGAAACCTACGAGTTTTATTTTCACGATTCTAAGGAATGCGCCAAGCTTGCAATAGAAAAAATGGTTGCCGAAACCGAAAAGCGCATTACCGATGATATGCGCAAAAAAGCCGCCTCTATGGGATATACAATAAACGATATTTTAACCATGGCTTCAATCGTTCAGATGGAAGCGGGCGGAAATTCGTCTGAAAGCATAAAACAAATGCCAAGCGTTGCGGCGGTTTTCTATAACCGCCTTAAGAGTTCTGCTTTTTCTACCCTTGGTTCTTCGCCAACCTGCTACTATGGAAATTCTTTTGCGAACGACGACGGAAGATACGATACATATAAGGTTAAGGGGCTTCCTCCGGGACCGCTTTGTTCTGTTGGAACAGATGCAATAAATGCTGCGCTCTATCCTACAGAGAAGACCGAATATTATTATTTCGTAACCGATAAAAACGGAAAATTCTATTTTCATAAAACAGGAAATGAACAGCAGGCGACCATAAACCGTCTGCAGCAAGAGGGCAACTGGATATATGAATATTTCGACTGATAAAATTATTTTGCCAGAGCTTCTTTGTCCTGCGGGTGACCTTACAAGACTTAAAACCGCGGTCGATTTTGGTGCTGACGCGGTCTATCTTGCGGGGGAAGAGTTCGGTATGCGCACCGCCGCTTCCAATTTCGGCGAGGCAGATATGCGGGAGGGAATTAAATATGCACACGACAAAGGCGTAAAGGTGCATATTGCCTGCAACACCCTTCCTCATAACGATGAAATTTCCCGCATACCTGAGTTCTTAGAGATGGTGCAGGATGCGGGGGCAGACGCCGTAATCGCCGCAGATTTAGGCACTATCGGTATGGTTAAAAAATATGCCCCAAGGTGTGAGCTTCACGTATCGGTCCAATCGGGCATCGTAAACTATGAAACGGCAAATGCCTTTTATAATATGGGCGCCGCCCGAGTGGTTACCGCGCGCGAGCTTTCACTTCAAGAAATAGCTGAAATAAGGGCAAAAACCCCAAAAGAATTAACCCTTGAGTGCTTTACACACGGTGCTATGTGTGTTTCCTTTTCCGCCCGCTGTCTTCTCTCAAGTTATATGACAGGCCGCGATGCAAACAGAGGAGACTGTGCACAGCCCTGCCGTTGGTCATATTCCCTTGTCGAAACTAACCGTGAGGGTCAGCACTTTGACATAACCGAAACCGATAAAGGCACATATATATTAAATGCAAACGATTTGTGTATGGCAGAGCATTTAAAGCAGATGTACGATGCGGGTATCGGAAGCCTTAAAATTGAGGGCAGGGCCAAATCGCAATACTATGTTGCAGTAACGGCCAATGCCTACCGTGGCGCTCTTGACGCTCTTGCAGAAAATTACGATAATTTCAGTCTTCCAGGCTGGGTTAGTGAAGAATTAAACAAAATAAGCCACCGAAACTATAGCACGGGCTTCTATTTCGGCAAACCCGAAAACGCACAAACCTATTCCCATGCGGGATATGTGCGCGATTATGCCGTTGCCGCCACAGTTGACGGTTATGAGAATGGCATGATAATTGCCACCCTTAAAAACAAATTCTGGCGAGGTCAGACCCTCGACTGTTTGTCTCCTAAGGAGGCTCCGTTTATGGTTCCTGTAAACGAGCTTTACGACGGCGACGGTAATGCTATCGAAGCGGCACCGCATCCTATGATGACAATAAAAATTCCGTTTGACCGTCCTGTTAAGGCTGGCTCGATGCTTCGTATGAAATGTGATTAAAAAAGACCCCTCAGGCCAATAATAGCTTGGGAGGTCTTTTTATGTCTGTTTCATATAAAAGGGTAGCGCTTTGTTATGCGCTCTCGGTTTTTTTAATGTTTTTGTGTATTTTAAGGGTGTATGCCGCAGCGGTCGATACAGATTATGCCGAGGCGGCGGTTAATGAGCGCACAAGAAGGGTGGTTTTATCGAGAAGCCGAGGCACTATTTTCGACTGTAATATGAAGCCGTTAACCAACGCGGTTGAAAAAACATATGCAGTAATTTTTGATGAGCCTCAGGCAATAACCACCCTGTACAACCACTTTCATACTGACGAAATAGATGATATACTAGAGGAAATTCGAAAAAACGGATTTGCTGTAAGAGTGGTGTCCCGAAAAATAGAGGGCGATGGGATTTACTGCTTTGATGCACCGGTAAATATTGATAAAAACACCCTTGCCAAGCACATAATAGGCTATACTGACGACCTAAATCACGGAATAAGCGGTCTCTCTTTAGCGTTCGACAGTCTGCTATATAGTGACAAAAGCACCTCCGTTTCCTTCACACTTGACGGCAGAGGTGATGTGCTTGACGGTGAAAGACCTATAATAGACTACGATTATGCAACCTCACACAGCGGAATAAAAATAACGATAGATAAGGACATTCAACAAATTGCCGAGCAGGAATCTCTTATGATAGACAGCGGCGCCGTTATAGTAACCGAGGTATCAACGGGTAAAATACGGGCGATGGTAAGCCGTCCCGATTTTGATATATCCAATCTTGCCGCGGCGGTCGAAAGCGAGGACAACCCTCTTTTGAACCGCGCACTTTCAACCTATAATATCGGCTCTGTTTTCAAGCCGTGCGTGGCAGCGGCAGGACTTGATGCAGGCGTAGGCGGCGGTGTAAACTGTGTGGGATATACAAATGTCGACGGACTAACATTCAGCTGCCATAAGCTTTCGGGTCACGGAACTGTAGGACTATCCGATGCAATAAAATTTTCTTGCAACTCTTTTTTCTATAGCTATGCACAGGATGTCGGCGCAAGGAGAATTATTTCGGTTGCTCAAAAGGCGGGATTTGAAAGCCGTGTGACCTTGGCTGACGGTATTTCAGCCAAAAAGGGAAGTCTAGGCGACAAAACTCTTATTGAAACATCTGCCCGTGCGGTTGCAAACCTTTCTATTGGTCAGGGCGCGATGATGCTTTCTCCCCTCGTTATCGGAAATTTATACGTTGCTATCGCAAATGGGGGTAGTTATCGTGCGCCCTCTCTTGTTGAGGGTATAATTCAAGAGGGCAGACTTGCCGAGAATGAAGCGCCTACCGCCGAGGTGAGAGTCATGACCAAAAACACAGCCTCGGTTTTAAAAACAGCGTTATCGACCGTTCTTGAAGAGGGGGGAACGGGTGTTGCGGGGAAACCAACCTTGGTATCGGCGGCGGGTAAAACAGGTACCGCCCAAACAGGAATTGTACGAGACGGGAAAAAGGTTACAAATTCGTGGTTTTGCGGATTTTTCCCCTTGGAAGAACCTAAATATGTCGTAACGGTGCTTTGGGAGAATTCCGCTAAGGGTTGCGGCAGTATCTTTGCGGGCATAGCCGATGCCATAACAGAAAATAAAAACACATAAATAATAGCACATCTAAACGACCGCAAGGATTGATTCTGAGCGGTCGTTGTGTTATATTAATAATTAAGAAAATTATAAAGAGTGGTTTTATGAAACAGATTGAAATTGAAAGAAAGTTTTTAATAGAAATGCCTGATATAAATTTTTTGATGAGTCTTGACGGATGCGCTATTACAAAAATATTTCAAACCTATACATCAAACAACATACGAATAAGAAAATGCATTAAAGATAATAAGGAAAGCTACATAAAAACCATTAAAAGAAAAATTTCTGATATGTCGCGTATAGAAGAGGAAAGCGAAATAACAAAGGAGGAGTATACGGCTCTTCTTGCCTTTGCCGACCAGGGCAGAAAAACTCTCCCAAAGACGCGATATGCCATTCCTTATAATAATAAGGTTTTGGAAATTGATATCTTCCCTTTTTGGCGAAAACAGGCATTTCTTGAAATCGAGCTTGAAAGTGAGAACGAAGAGTTTTCTTTGCCTGATTTCATTAAGATTATAAAAGAAGTAACCTTTGAAAGCCAATATAAAAACTATTCTCTTGCAAAAAACATTCCAGAAGAAGAAAATTTTTGAAACTTTTGAGGGGCTTCATTTGTGTTATAAGTGAAAGAGGGTGAGAGTATTGCGCAATAAGTTCCCAAACGGCATAACGACTGATATTGTTTTCGAAAAATATCACAACACGGTTTACCGACTTGCCTTAGCAAGAACACAAAATATTTCAGACGCCGAGGATATTGTTCAAACGGTATTTTTGCGCCTTGTAGGTGCAACGACTGTATTTAACGATGAAGAACATATCAAGGCGTGGCTGATACGCGTAACTGTCAACTGCGTTAAAAGTATGTACACAAGTTCTTGGTTCAAGAAAACAACCGAGCTTACAGATGATTTGGTTTTTGAAGCCGAGGAGCATGGTGACGTTTACTATGCAACTCAATCACTTCCGCAAAAATACAGAACT
>JAGBUC010000053.1 GCA_017630985.1 Clostridia bacterium | reverse complement strand
CTCAACGAACAAGCTCACAAATAATTGTTAGGAGGAATAACTATGACATCCATTTATGAAATCGCAACTATCCCCGCTATTGCCGCTATCGTTTACACGATTATCGACATCGTTAAGACCGCAGTCGGAGGCACAGAGAAGTTTAAGAGGTTCATCCCCCTTATCTCTTGCGCCCTCGGAGCTGTAATCGGTATCGTTACATATTTTTGTGTCCCCGGTGTTATGGAGACTCAGAACGTTCTTGTAGCACTCGTGCTCGGCGCAGCCAGCGGTCTCTCTGCAACCGGTACTAATCAGGCTATTAAGCAGCTCACCAAGCATAATACTACTGACACTACCACAACCGAATAATCAATACTTATTTTCAGCCCATCGAGGAGTTTTTCTTCGGTGGGCTTATTTTTTTTGCACTTTTTTGCAAATGGGGGCTTCGATTTTGGCTTTTTTCTGAGTTACCTTTGAGGAGGTGTACTATGGCAGATATTTCATCAATGAATTATTTACTTCGCCGGGGCCTTGCTCGAAAGGAAATATCCAAGCTTCTCGATTTGCCGAGTGCCACTATAAAAACATGGTGTTTTCGATTCCCGGATAACGAGAATACGTGCATTCATTGTGGCGCAGAAATTGCCCACACGCCCGGCAAAAAGAAGCGGATATTTTGCTCGGATAAATGCCGCATAATTTGGTGGAGAAAGCACCCCGAATTGATGCAGTTGAAGATGGTCGAAAAGGAGTGCGCTCATTGTAAAGAAACCTTCCTCAGCTATGCAAGTTCGAAGCGCAAATTCTGCTCACGAACATGCTACCACAAATCCAAGCACAAGGAGGCTCCCAATGATGGAAAAAAAGAAAGTTAGAGACTTAAGTCTCTATCACTCAACAATGGCGCTCATGCGCACCCTCTTGGCCAGAGGGGTTATAACACCTGAAGAGTATGGTGTAATTGACACAAAAATGGCCGAAAAATATGGCTTAAAATCGTCAGTTATATTTCGCTGAATACCGTTGACTTTTCCTGGTTTTAGAGCGAATATATGACTACACAATTACCAGGAGGTATTTATGGCAAAAAAAGTCGAGCGTGTTGAGTTTAAAACGCTCCCGCCACCAAAGGTTGTACGAGTCGCAGCTTATGCCCGAGTATCCAGTGGAAAGGATGCTATGCTGCATTCTCTTTCAGCCCAGGTGTCTTATTACTCAACACTTATTCAAGGCCACTCGGATTGGATTTACTGTGGGATGTATTCTGATGAAGGCCTTACCGGAACAAAAGCTACGCGCGGCGGTTTCTTGCAACTGATGGCAGACTGCCGGGCCCGCAAAATTGATTTAGTTATCGTAAAAAGCATCTCAAGGTTCGCACGAAACACAATAACACTTTTGGAAACCGTGCGAGAATTAAAGCTTCTCGGAATCGGCGTTTATTTTGAAGAACAAAATATTAACACATTAACCGCCGCCGGAGAATTAATGCTGACAATTCTAGCTTCATTCGCGCAAGAAGAAAGCCGCTCAACAAGCGAAAATATGAAATGGCGAATCAAGAAAAACTTTGAGGAAGGAAAACCCTGGTACGGAAGGATGCTCGGTTACAGATACGATAAAGGAGTTTATAAGGTAATCCCCGAGGAGGCGGTTATCGTTAAAAGAATATTTAAAGAATACCGCGAAGGAAAAGGCGGTGTTGCTATCACAAATGGCTTGAACAGAGATGGCATTCCCTCTCCTTTCGAGAACAAGTGGTGCAAGAGTACGGTTATGAAAATTCTACGACAGTACGCTTACACCGGCAACCTTCTCCTTCAGAGATACTTTGTAAACAACCACCTAGAAAAACGTGTTCTAATTAACAACGGAGAGAAACCTATGTACCACGTAGAAAATAGCCATGAAGCGATTATTCCAATTGAGGAGTTTGCAGAAGTGCAGCGCCTGATAATCATGCGACAAGAACACTATCGCAAGCCCGGAGGCACAAGAACAACCTATCCCCTTTCCGGCAAGATTGTTTGCGCAAACTGTGGCAAGAACTACAGGCGAAAAACTACTGCCACCGGAATTGTATGGGCATGCGCCACTTACAGTTACGAGGGCAAGGATGCCTGCCCATCGAAAATGATCCCCGAGGATCAGCTGATAGCAAGCACAATGGAAGTGCTCGGGGTAAGCGAACTTACTGAAAAGGCAGTAGAAGAAAAGCTGGATTGCATCCGCGCATACAACGATTGCCGCATTGTCTTCTGCCTTAAAGATGGCAAAGAGATAACAAAAACCTGGAAGGTGCGTTCCCGTTCCGAAAGCTGGACTCCGGAAATGCGCCAGGCAATGAGAGAAAAGAAACAGAGAGCGAGGGCATGAAATGAGAAAAGTCACAGTTATACCAGCAACGATTAACCCCTTGACGGGTTTACCCACAAGAGGCTTACATAAGCGCAAGGCGGCAGCATACGCGAGAGTTTCCACAGATAGCGACGAGCAGGCTACCTCCTTGGACGCGCAGAGCGACTACTACCCCAGGCTTATTCAATCCGACCCCGAGCTTGAATATGTCGGCCTTTATACCGATGACGGAATTTCGGGCACCAGCATCAAAAAGCGCGATGGCTTCAACCGAATGATCAAGGACGCGCTTGAAGGTAAAATCGACATTATCTTTACCAAATCGGTCAGCAGATTTGCTAGAAACACCACAGACTGCCTCAATACTATTCGAAAGCTCAGAGAAGCTGGTGTTGAGGTTTACTTCGAAAAAGAAAACATTCGCACGATGGACTCGGGCGGTGAGTTGTTAATTACCCTTATGGCTTCCATTGCACAGGAAGAAGTACATGCTTTATCGCAGAACGTTACCTGGGGTAAGCGCAAGAGCGCAGCAGACGGAAAAATCAGCCTGGCATACAAGAACTTCCTCGGATACGACAAAGGCCCCGGCGGCGTTCCGGTTATCAACCCCGAGCAGGCAGAGATTGTGCGCCGCATTTACAGAGACTTTATGCGCGGAAAGACAACCTGGACGATTGCAGAAGAACTCACCGCTGAGGGTATCCCCACACCGGGTGGTAAAACGTTGTGG
>JAGBUC010000052.1 GCA_017630985.1 Clostridia bacterium | reverse complement strand
TTGGTGCGGATAATGGGACTTGAACCCATACGTCGTTCGACACACGCCCCTCAAACGTGCCTGTCTGCCTATTCCAGCACATCCGCAAACTTTACGCCATTTATCGCGCCTGATTATTATATCACCCACGACCTGATATGTCAACAATTATTTTAATAAAAAAGAATTTTTTTATTTTTGCAAAATAATAAGTAAAAATGCGAAAAAAGTCTTGCATTTTGCGGACACATAATATATAATGATTACAAAAGTGGCGTAAAAGTTTATAAATTTTACACTAAAATAACATTAAAGTGGGGAAAGAGGTGAAAGTTCGTGCTTATTGGAGGCTCTGACCATAGTGTAGATAAAAAAGGACGAATTTTCATTCCGTCCCGTTTTAAAAGTGATTTTGGCGAGAGTGTTGTTGTTTGCGCCTGTGTCTTCGGCAAAAAATGCCTTTGGGGCTTTTCTGAAGAAGGGTTCGAAAGATTTTGCGACAAGCTCAATAAACAGCCCTATGGTAAAATGCAGAATATGTACCGTCATCTTTCCGATACTGCTGCCTTTGCATATCTTGATGCATCAGGACGTATTCTTCTTCCTGCAGAGCTTCGCGAGTTTGCCGGAATCACATCTGATGTTCACATCGTTGGCATGAAAAACAATATCGAAATCTGGAGCCCTGAAAACTGGAGCGCAGAGAAGGAGACCTTTTCCTCGGTCGACTATGCTTCAATAATTGACGAAATCGGCTTCAGCTTTGGTGAATAATATGGAATTCAGTCATATTCCCGTATTGCTCGAGCAAACGCTTGACGGTCTTAATATTAAACCGGACGGTATATATGTTGACGGAACGGTCGGCGGAGCGGGTCATTCCCGCGAAATTGCCTCGCGTCTTTCGTCGGGAAGATTAATCTGTCTAGACCGAGACCCCGATGCTCTTTCGGTGGCAACCGAGAGGCTTAAAGGCCTTCCCGCGACGGTTGTTAAAAGCAACTATCGAGATATGAGAATTGCTCTTAACAATTTGGGGGTTGACCTTGTTGACGGTATAATGCTAGACATCGGTGTATCTTCCTTTCAACTCGACAATGCAGAGAGGGGCTTCTCTTTTCATAATGACGCCGCCCTTGATATGCGAATGAGTAAAGAGGGAACTACCGCGGCTGAGCTTGTAAACAGTCTTTCGGTTGAAGAGCTTGCAAAAATTTTCAGAGACTACGGCGAAGAAAAGTTTGCATATAAAATTGCACTGAAAATTGTTGAAGAAAGAAGCCGTGAAGAAATAACCACAACTGGAAGACTTGCCGAAATAATTTCCTCGGCTGTACCCGCCTTTGTAAGAAGACAGGGCAACCCGTCAAGAAAGGTCTTTCAAGCACTTCGAATTGCTGTGAATGACGAGCTTGGCGCTTTAGAGGACGGAATAGACGCGGCGTGGAGTTGCCTTAAAAAAGGCGGAAGACTTGCAATAATAACCTTCCATTCCTTAGAGGACAGGATTGTTAAGCTTAAATTTAAGGATTATACAACCGGTTGTGTTTGTCCGCCCGATATACCCGTATGCGTTTGCGGAAAATCCCCCGAGGGAAAGCTTGTCAACCATAAGCCTATAATCGCGGACGACGAGGAACTTGAGAAAAACATAAGGAGCAGAAGCGCAAAGCTTCGCGTAATAGAAAAGATTTAGAAAGGGAAGCATATGAACAATACGAAGTATTATAACGATTCTCTGGCATATGATTTTCAGATGTTTATGCCAAGAGAAAATAGAGAATCGCGCGCAACTGTCGTAAAAATGCCCGAGCGAAAGGTGAATAAGGCTTCCCGAAAAAGAGCGAGAAGAAAGGTTTCAAGAACGGCGTCGGTCATAATGATAGGACTGTTGCTTGTCACGATGGTTTGTGCAGGAATTGCTCTTCGTGTCGAGATTACCGAGGTCAATTCCGAAATAATAAACGCCAAGGGTCAGCTTGCCGATTTAAGCGGTGAGGAAACCCGAATTAATATGGAATTTGAAAGACTTATGTCTTATAAGAACATCGAAGAGGCTGCTCAGGCTTTGGGTATGAGAAAAATGGATAAAAGCCAGATAGTTTACATACGCGTAAACGAAACAAATAAGGCTGTCGATGCCGACGGAAATATACTCACCGCCGACAACGAATAGTTTTATCGGTGGCGAATATATTTAAGTTATAGGCAGTACGAGAGCTCTGTTTTTCAGAACTCTCGTTTTGGGCATTTTTAAGGTGCCAAAAAATATGTATGCGGAGGGAATTTGATGTCGAAAAGGGCAACAAAAATGATGATAAACAGAATCATTGTTATAATGCTTGCAGTGGTTATTCTGTTTGTTTCGGTAACCTCTGTCCGCCTTGTGAAATTAATGGTTATCGACGGCGAAAAGCTACAGTCGATGGCTTCAGAGCAACAACTTTACGACACGCTTGTTACCGCACCGAGAGGCGATATTTACGACAGTAAGATGAACCCTCTTGCAACGAGTGATACCGCATATACGGTATACATCACCCCCAACAGCATTAACGACCTTAAGGATAGACAGCAAGAGCTTGTTCGCACAACTATTGCCAAGGGCTTTTCCGAAATCCTTGATATAGATTACGAAACGGCATATGGCTATACCCAGAAGAAAACCTATTATGTAATCGTTAAAAAGCGTATTGATAAAAATACAGCAGATGAAATAAGACAGTTCTTATCCGATAACAGCGACCTTAAAATTGCAAAATATGTTGGTATAGACGAAACAACTAAACGTTATTATCCAAACGACAATCTTGCTTCTGCTGTTCTGGGATTTGTAGGTGACGATAATCAGGGACTTTCAGGCCTTGAAAGTTATTACGATGCAACCCTTACGGGTGTTGCGGGCAGAGTTGTTGCGGCAAAAAATGCGCATGGAGCTGATATGCCCTTTTCCTATCAGGTCGTAGAGGACGCAAAGCAAGGAAACTCCTTGGTTTTGACGATAGATTCCTACATTCAGCACATTGCTGAAAAATATCTTGAGCAGGCTGTTGAAGCAAATAAAGCTACCGGACGAGGCGCCTGTATTGTTATGAATGTAAATACTGGAGCCATTCTCGGCATGGCGGTTAAGGGAGATTTTAACCCCAACGAGCCGTTCAAACTTTCCGAAAGCGACCAGGCCTTGCTTGACGCTGAAAACTCAAAATATTCTAAAAACGAGCTTCTTAATAAGCAGTGGCGTAACAAAGCCGTCTCCGACACCTATGAGCCGGGCTCGGTTTTCAAGATTGTAACCGCCTCTATGGCGCTCGAAGAAAACCTTACCTCGCTAACCCATACTTATAACTGCGGATATACTATATATGTCGCAGGACAGATTTATCACTGTCATAAAAAGGGCGGTCACGGAACAGTAACCTTTAAACAGGCAATGGTAGGCTCCTGCAACCCGACCTTTATTACGGTGGGTCAGCTTGTAGGGACCGAGAAGTTCTCGAAATATTTTGAAGCCTTCGGACTAACCAAAAAGACGGGTATAGACCTTCCGGGTGAAGCGGCTCCGGTATACCATAAGCAAGAAAATATGGGTCCAACCGAACTTGCATCCTCATCCTTCGGTCAGACCTTCAATATAAGCCCAATTCAGCTTATAACAGCTGCAAGCGCAAGCGTTAACGGCGGATATCTTTTAAAACC
>JAGBUC010000051.1 GCA_017630985.1 Clostridia bacterium | reverse complement strand
TGGAAAACAAAGGTCGCCCCCTCCTCAAGCGCAAAACGAGCCTCTTCGGTCTTTTCCTTTGCGACCATTACCGCTTCTGCCGCCTCTCGAACCTTTATAAGCTCATCCGCATCAAGCACATTTCCCTCGGGGTCTATCTGAACATTCGCCCACTCCGGCATCTCGCCCGAGCCGACATACACCTTGCCGCTTTCCTTAATCTCATCAATATGGCGGTCGATAATCTCTGCCTCGGTGTAAATATCCTTAAGATAGTCATATTTGCCCGATACATCCTCGCCTATATCTTCTAGCCTCTCGGTCATTTTCTTAACCGAGTTTTCCATCGCCGACAAGCTTTCGGCTATTTTGCCCTCGCTGTCCTCATCCTGCTCGACATCGGTTAAATACACCGTAACGGGTACCGAATAAGCAATGCTAAGCTCCTTGTCCTCACCGTCGACCTCTGTGCCGATAAGGGTAACCTGTATCTCTCCGCCGCACCTTGTCATATCATAGGGAAGCAGTCTTTTAACCTTTCCGCCCTCAACCGTCAATGTCTCGCTCGGGTTATATCCTGCCGCCGACGAATTAAAATCTATCCGCCACACAATCCCCTCTTTAGCAATTTCGGCATCGGATATGTCGAAAACAATCTCTGTCGCATTGTCCTCATACTGCATACCGCCCCACTGCCTTGTCGACGGCGAAACTCTTCCTCCGTCTAATATTTTATATTCTATTTTCCTTTTCAAAGCTCTCCCTCCTGTCTTTGTAAAACCATTATAAACAAATAAAGCCCCGACAGGATACTCCCATTAAGGCAAAATTTAATACTTTTTATTTGCAATAACTTCTTGAAATATAGGATAAAAAGAGGTATAATATTATCGAATCAACATTGGGAGGAAAATTAATGGCAAATTATCTTTCTATGACCAAGGCTGAGCTTGAGAGCGAGTTCGCCAAGGTTAAAGTAGAATTTGAAAAAATTAAAGAGCAAAAGCTCTCACTCGATATGTCCAGAGGAAAACCTGCCTCGAATCAGCTCGACCTCTCTGACGGGCTTTTGGATTTAGTTGGAAGGAATTATAAATCCGAAAACGGCACCGACTGTAGAAACTATGGTGGACTTGACGGACTCCCCGAAGTTAAAAAGCTTTTCAGCGAACTTCTTGAAATGCCCACCGAAAATATCATCTGCGGCGGATACTCTTCCCTTATTCTTATGTTTGACACAATAACTCAAGGAATGGTTACAGGCTTTGGTAATGGCGGCTGGGCATCACAGGGAAAGGTTAAATTCCTTTGTCCAAGCCCGGGATATGACCGTCATTTCGGTGTATGCGAATATTACGGAATTGAAATGATACCTATAAAATACAATGCTGACGGACCCGATATGGATACTATAGAACAGCTTGTTAAAGACCCTTCGGTTAAGGGTATGTGGTGTGTTCCCAAATACTCTAATCCGCTTGGCATTACCTACAGCGACGAGATCGTAAGGCGTATTGCCGCGCTAAAGCCGGCGGCCAAAGATTTCCGTATTATGTGGGACAACGCATATATTATTCACGACCTTTATGACGATGGCGACCGACTGCTTAATATTTTTGACGAGTGCAAGAAACAGGGCAATGAGGATATGGTATTTATCTTTACCTCAACCTCTAAAATCACATATTCGGGCGCAGGTGTTTCGGCTGTTGCGGCAAGCGACGCGAATATAAAACTGCTTAAATCAAGAATGACCGTTCAAACCATCGGACCTAACAAACTAACCCACCTTTGTCACGCAAGAATGTTTGGTAGCAAGGCTGACCTTGTGGCTCATATGAAGCGTCACGCCGACATTCTTCGTCCAAAATTCGAGGCTTGTCTTGACGAGTTTGAAAACAGTCTCGGTTCTCTTGGAATTGCAAGGTGGACTATGCCACGCGGCGGATATTTCATAAGTATGGATGTGCTCTCCGGCTGTGCTAAGCGCGTCGGTCAGCTTTGTAGGGAAGCAGGACTTGTAATCACCACTCCGGGCGCGACCTTCCCCTATGGAAACGACCCCGACGACAGCAATCTTCGCATAGCCCCCTCCTTCCCCACCGCAGACGAGCTGAAGGTGGCGGCAACTGTGCTTTGCACAGCGGTAAAATATGCCGCACTTGAGAAGATTATCGGTTGACTTTAGAATTGTATAATTGTATAATGAATTTTGTAAAATTAATCGGAGGTTAAAAGCCAATGAAAGCAAAAAAGACAGGTAAGTGGGTATTTTTCGTAATCTTTGCGTTAATACTCGCACTTACATACACCGCATTCTTCGGCGTAGACAGCTATTACGGTGATAACCGTCAGCTCTACTTCAAGGGTGCATCCGACATCCGTTGGGGAATCGATATAAGGGGCGGCGTTGAAGCCGTTTTCTCTCCCGATATCAAGTCCGACGACATCTCGGCAAGCGATATGGACTCGGCAAAGGCTATTATCGAAACCCGTCTTATAAACAACAATATCACCGACTATGAGGTCTTTAACGACGCCGACAATCATCAGATTATTGTCCGCTTCCCCTGGTCTGCCGACGAGACCGATTTCGACCCCGCTGCCGCTGTGGCAGAGCTTGGCGAAACGGCAAAGCTCACCTTCTGTGAGGGCACCACGAAAGACACCGTGCTGCTTGAGGGTAAGCATATCGAATCGGCTAAACCAAGCGTCCTTGAGGACGGCTCTTATGTCGTAAGCCTTAAGTTCAATGCCGAGGGAACAAGCAAGTTTGCGACCGCTACACAGAAAAATCTCAACAAAACCATCTCTATCTGGATGGACGATGTTATGATTTCAAGCCCCACCGTAAACTCAGTTATTACGGGCGGAGAAGCATATATCGACGGTATGGCTAATGCCGAAGAAGCGACCGACCTTGCAAACAAAATCAATGCCGGCGCGCTTCCTTTCTCACTAACCGTTGACGATTCCAAGCTTCAGATAATCTCGCCAACCTTGGGCTCTGACGCTTTGAGCGTTATGTTAATCGCAGGCTCTGTCGCATTTGGACTTATCTGTCTTCTTATGATAGTCCGCTATCGTCTGCTTGGCTTTATCGCTTCAATATCGCTGCTTGGTCAGGTTGCCGCAATGATTGCCTGCATTTCGGGCTATTTTGCAAACTTCTCAAGCTTCACCCTCACCATTCCCGGTATTGCCGGTATCATTCTTTCAATCGGTGTGGGCGTTGACGCCAACGTTATCGCCGCCGAGCGTATACGTGAAGAATTTGCAAAGGGCAAGACCATTGACGGCGCTATTGCCGCAGGCTATAAAAACAGTATAAGCGCGATTGTTGACGGAAATGTTACCATCATAATCGTTTCGGCCGTTCTTATGGGAGCCTTTGGAACAAGCGGAATTTTCTACACCCTCCTCTCCCCGATAATGTCCCTTTTCGGAACCGCAATCACCGGCTCGATTTACTCCTTCGGCTACACCCTTATAATCGGCGTTATCTTCAACCTCATTCTCGGCGTTCTCTGCTCGAGATGGATGATAAAAAGCATCTCTCGCTTCAAAATATTCAGAAATCCTGCTTGGTACGGAGGTGTGAAGAATGCGTAAAACCTTTAATATCGACTTTATCAAGGCGTTTAAGCCTGCCCTAATCTGCTATGCCGCATTTCTTCTTGTCGGAATAATCATCACCTGTATATTTGGTGTTAATCTCGACATAAACTTTAAGGGCGGTACCCGAATAACATATTCCTACACAGGCGAGCTCGACTATGCCTCAACCGAAACGCTAATCGAGAAAACCATCGACAAGGATGTTACCGTTTCTGAAAGCACAGGCCTCACGGGCGACAGCAAAAAGCTTGTCATAACCCTCGTCGGAGCCGACTCGCTTTCAACCGAGGCGCAGCAAAATCTTGCCAAAGCGCTGACTAAAGAATATGCCGACAACACCTTCGAGCTTTACGATTCTAACTCGGTTAACCCAAGCGTTGCGGGCGCATTCTTCGTTAAAAGTATTGCGGCTGTGGTTATTGCGGGAATTCTCGTAATCGTATATGTTGGTATCCGCTTCCGCAAAATCGGCGGTGTTTCGGCGGGTCTGACAGCGTTTGCCTCACTATTCCTCGATGTTTTTGTGGCTTTCTTCGCTTGCGCTATTTTCCGTCTGCAAATCGACTCGAACTTTATGGCGGTAATCCTCACCATCCTCGGCTACTCGCTTAACGACACAATCGTTATCTACGACCGTATCCGTGAAAACAAATCGATTATGCCCAAGGCTTCGACCGAAGAGCTTGTTAACGAAAGTCTTAACAGGGTTAAAATCAGAACCATCGTAACCTCTGTAACAACCCTTATGGCAATTATTATGATAATCGTCGTGTCCGAGCTGTTTGGTCTGACCTCGCTTAGAAGCTTCGCGATACCAATGGCATTCGGAATGCTTTCGGGCTGTCTCTCCTCCCTCTTCATCTCGGCTCCCCTTTGGACCCTCTGGAAAAACTATTCGGCAAAGAAAGCAAAATAATTTATATAATAAAAACGCTCTCACAAAAAGTGAGAGCGTTTTCTATTTTATCATCTCTTTAAATCTTTCCTCGTCGATAACCTCTATGCCGAGTGCATTTGCCTTGTCGAGCTTACTGCCCGACGCTTCGCCCGACAGCACATAGGTCGTCTTTTTAGAAACCGAGGATGAGGTCTTTCCGCCATAGCTTTCAATAATTGCCGAAGCCTCGCTTCTCGAATAGGTTGGAAGTGTTCCTGTAAGCACAAAGGTCATTCCACCAAAACGGTTGTCCAATTCGCTTATAGGCTCGGTCATATTAAGACCTAACGCCTCAAACCGCGCAACCATCTCTTTTGTAGAAGAAAGGGAGAAAAACTCCGATATACTCTGGGCCATAACCGTGCCGAAGCCGTCGATAGCCTCAAAATCTTCCTTCGTTGCGGCAAGAATTGCTTCCATTGTCTTAAAACGCTCTGCCGCAAGCTTTGCCGCCTTTTGCCCGATATGACGAATTCCAAAGGCAAAAATAAGACGGGAAAGCGGATTTTCCTTCGATTTCTCAATCGCCGAAAGCATATTATTAGCAGATTTTTCGCCCTTGCCCTCAAGAGCCGAAATATCCTCGAAGCCGAGGGTATAAAGGTCAGCAGTCTCTTTTATAAGTCCGTTTTCATAAAGCTGTTCGAGGACGGCGGGACCCAGTCCCTCAATATCCATCGCATCGCGCGAGGTGAAATGAATTAGGTGACGTAGCAGCTGCGCTGGGCATTCGGCATTGGTACAACGAAGCACCGCCTCGCCCTCCTCACGAAATACAGGGCCCGAACAGGAGGGACAGATATGGGGCATTATAAAGGGCACCGAATCGTCACAGTGCTCCTTAACCGAGACAACCTCAGGAATTATGTCCCCCGCCTTGCGCACTACAATTATGTCTCCGAGCTGTATGCCCTTTTCCTTTATAAAATCTTCGTTGTGAAGCACCGCGCGCGACACCGTCGTACCCGCAAGTTCTATAGGCTCAAACTCGGCGGTCGGGGTCAGTGCGCCCGTCCGTCCGACATTAATCTCAATTTTTAAAAGCTTTGTTTCCTTTTCCTCGGGCGGATATTTATATGCGATTGCCCATTTTGGATATTTCGAGGTGCTTCCCATCTCGTCTCTGAGAGCGAAATCGTCAACCTTGACAACCGCGCCGTCGATATCAAAGGGCAGCTCTCCCCTCGACTGTCCGATACGCTCGATTTCGGCAATAACCTCACTCATAGAGGAGCATCGCCGATAACTCGGCAGAACATTAAAGCCGAGGCTCTTTAAAAAGTCGAGCGACTCGATATGAGACGAAAGGGTTTTGCCCTCAATCCTCTGAATGTTGAAAAGAAAAATATCAAGCTCACGTTCGGCAGTAATTGCCGAATTTTTTTGCCTTAGGGAGCCTGCGGCGGCATTTCTTGGATTTTTTGCCGTCTGCTCACCCATAAGCTCCTGACGCTTAACAAGGTTTAAGAATGCCTCCCTAGGCATATAAACCTCGCCGCGTACCTCAAGCTCACCTGAAAAGTCGATACTTTTAGGTATGCTCTTAATGGTTAAAAGATTTGCCGTAACGTCCTCACCCGTCTCGCCGTCGCCACGGGTAGAGCCGCGCACAAATTTTCCGTTCTCATATTCAAGCGAAACCGAAAGTCCGTCAATTTTCGGCTCGACCGAAAAGACGGTGCTTGAGGTAGCCTCCAAAACTCTGCCCTCAAAGGCATAAAGCTCCGAAAAACTAAAGGCATCAAGCAGACTTTCCATCTTCACCCTGTGCTTTACGGGGCTAAAAAGCCTCGCCGCCGCGCCCCCCACCTTTTGCGAGGGCGAATCAAGTGATACAAGCTGTGGAAATTCCGCCTCTAATGCGCGAAGCTCACGCAACAGCATATCATACTCATAATCTGAAATTTCGGGGGCGTCAAGGTTATAATACCTCTCGTTATGATAGCGAAGCTCGGCTTTAAGCTCCTCTATACGCTGCTTTGCCTTTTCAAATTCCATAATTTTCTCCTTAATTCGTTATCCCCGACCCAAAATCAAAAATATCCTCCGATATCTCGTCGCTAACTCCGACAACCTCGGTAAATGCGTCGGGTACAGCACCGACAATAACCGTCTGGGCAACGATAAACTCGGTAAGTGTTGTCATATCGGTGTTCTGCTTCGGCATCGCAAGACCGCTTTCAAGCGATACTGTCATTAATATCTGGTGAAGCACCTGATTTATGCCCGCCGTTTCAAATTTGCTCACAAAATTGCTTCTGACCGTCGTCGTAACATATACGGTATAGCTGAACCTCGGTTGCTCGAAATGGGTTCTGTAAAGGCCGAACGCCGCCCCAATCGGCACCGAGAAACTAACCTTTTTATACTTTGCGACCTCTTTTGCAATAGCCTCGTTTATTCTTGCCTTAAAGCTGTTTGCCGAGACCGAATTTATCTCGACCGAGTTGACAAGTCCATCCTCGTTTCTGCTTAAAACCGCAAGGGTACTGTATGTAATGTCAAGTTCGCCTATAACCTTGTCTGCCGCCCGATTAGTGCAGTTTATTAAAATCGATTTTATCTCGCTCATCGCAAAGCTTCTGATAACCGACTGCATCTTATAATCGACATATATTCCAAACAAGCCGACCGTCAGCGCAATAACAAGCACGAAGGCTATCGTCCGCCGAATTCTTAAAAGGGTATTTTTTCTTTTTGAAACCAATAAACCACCGCCCTCCGCAATATATATTACGAAAGGCAGCCGTGTTTAGTGACTATTTTTTGCCGCCATAACAATAATATCGGCGGCGGCATCAGTGCCGATTTTGCTGTTTATGCAAAGGTCATAAGACGCGCGGCTTCCCCAAGGGGTGTCGGCATAATAGTTGTGATAACTTGCCCTCTTTTTGTCGGCGCGCTTTATAACCGAGTTTGCCTCACTTCTTGAAATTTCCTCATGCTCACAGACACGGTCGATTCGTCTTTCTATGTCAGCGTGAACAAAAACGGTAAGCAGACCATCGGTACCCTTAAGCACCGATTCGGCACAACGGCCAAGTATCACACAGGATTCCTTACTTGCAATTTCCTTAATGATGCCCGCGCAGGTTATAAAAGCCTTGTCGTTTATAGGAAGCGCCATAGGCGAGCCGTTAACAAAAGGAACCGACGAAAAGCTTCCTGTCGACAGCGCGTATAAAAAGCTGTTTGTGGCCGTCTCATCAACCTGTTCAAGCACATCCTCGTGCATTCCGCTTTCCCTCGCGATAAGACCGATAAGCTCTTTATCATAAAGTTTCACATTAAGCCTTTCGGCAACCTTTTTGGCAATTTCTCTGCCGCCGCTGCCAAACTCGCGTCCTATAGCGATAACAACCTTTTTTCCCACGCTGACACCTCCAGGATTTTCTAATATTATTTTACCATATTTTATGCTTTTCTTCAAGGAAATAATGAATATAACATTATATTCTTTTTACCCTTATAGGCTTGTTGCGTTGCTTGGCAAATTGAATCATAGAAGCAGTTCCCCTGCTTTTACCGTCCCAAAAGCAGATTGCACAGTCACATATTTCTGCCATTTGCTTATTTCGTATCGGACCTGCGCTTTTTCCGTAGGTATCCCAGTCTGCAGGGTATCTCTCAATCTCGAAACCATTTTCTCTTGCGTACCGCTCACCTAAAGCGTCGGCGCCTCTTGCGCCCCCCGAAACGATAACAATATTATTTTCCAGTCTGATACCTGAAAGGCAACGGTCAATATAATCCTTTGCCTCTTCATAGTTATTGTAATCACGGCATCCCGCAACAACAACTTTTTTGGTAGGCAGATTTTTCTTAAACATAATTTGTTCCCCCTTATCAAAAAAGCACACCCCGAAGAGTGTGCCGAAAAAGCGTTTACCCTCGGTCGTTGCTACACGAATATACTCCACACGGGAATAAGAGGGAAACACCTTTTACCAAGGTATTATCCCCCGTGTAGAGAATATTAAATTCGTGTAGCAACAATATTTTATCACACAAAATAAAATATTGCAACATATAAAAAAGCACACCCCGAAGAGTGTGCCGAAAAAGTGTTCCCCTCAGTTAGTTGAGACACTAATTGACTCCAGCAAAGGATAAAGGAAACACCTTTTACCAAGGTATTTTACTTTTTTGCCTTAAGCTTTCCGCCCGGCTTCTGTCTCTCGAAATAGTCCTTGGTTTCCTTTGCAACAACCGAGCTGAGCGCAATAAGTGCGATAATGTTCGGAAGAGCCATAAGTCCGTTGAATATGTCGGCGATGGTCCAAACGGCAGAAAGTGTCATATATGGTCCGATGAAAACCGCCGCAATGTATGCCCAACGGAAAATCTTAAGAGCCCATTTTTTACCGCCTGTTAAATACTCAAGGCAACGCTCACTATAGTAATCCCAACCGAGAATGGTCGTGAACGCGAAGAAAACAAGACAGAGCATAAGGGCAAAGGATGCCGCCTGTTCGGGCAGGAACGGAAGACCTGTCTGGAACGCCTTGGTGGTTACTGCAACACCCTCAAGACCCATATCCCACGCGCCCGAAAGCACGATTGTAAGTCCGGTCAAGGTGCAGACGATAATAGTATCGATAAAGGTACCGGTCATTGTAACAAGACCCTGACGAACAGGCTCCTTGGTCTGTGCCGCAGCGGCAGCAATAGGTGCCGAGCCAAGACCCGCCTCATTCGAGAAGATACCTCTTGCAATTCCCTTCTGCATAGCAACCATAATTGCGCCGAGCGCACCGCCTGCCATAGCGTCAAGGCCGAAAGCGTCGCGCACGATAGCAACTACTGCTGCGGGAATTTTGGTGAAATTACAGCAAACTATCATAAGGCAAAGAACTATGTAAATAACAGCCATAAAGGGAACAACAATTTCCGAAACCTTGGAAATTCGCTTAATTCCGCCGATGATTACAAGACCGGCGCAAATGGTAATTACAAGACCGCCGATAACCACCGCCCAGCTATAGCCGTTCTCGCCGATAGTAAAGGCAATATTTTGACCGTTCGGGTCGAAAAAGTTGTTGATAGCCGAAGTAACCGACTGAACCTGTGTAAAGGTTCCGATGCCGAAAAGACCCGCGCCTACGCCGAAAACCGCAAAGAAGCAGGCAAGCCATTTCCAGCCCTTGCCCATTCCGCGCTCGATGTAATAGAAAGGTCCGCCAAGAGCGTGTCCGTCCCCGTCGATAACGCGGTATTTAACCGCAAGAAGACCCTCGGCATACTTGGTTGCCATTCCGAAAAATGCCGCAACCCACATCCAGAAAAGTGCGCCCGGTCCGCCCGCAACAATAGCGGTTGCAACGCCGACGATATTTCCCGTTCCGATTGTAGCCGAAAGGGCGGTGCAAAGTGCGCCAAAGGACGAAACCTCGCCAACGCCGTCCTCCTCGTTTTTGAACATATATTTGAGCGCCCGAGGCAGATGAAATACCTGTAGCAGCTTGACTCTGCAGGTTAAGAATATTCCTGCAACAAGAATCAGGACGATTAGCGGAACGCCCCACACAAAATCGTCAATGGCGGTAAGCACCGCCTGGATTTTCTCCATCATTTGTTTTAACCCCCTATAAAAAATAAGAAGAAGCCAAAAGAAAAACTTTTGACTTCAGAGAGTTTAAGAACCAGAATTTTATCCCTGTCCTTTTGCCTGAGAGATTGGAAACGAGACCGTTTCCGTACACCTTCGGCGTCCATTCTGGCGGAATGGAACTCTCCAGAGTGCCGCATAAAAATTCGCAACGGAAACAGTATACCACACTAAAGCGGAATAATCAACACTTTTTTCACAACCACCACATTTATTTTCTCCACCCCACAAGTCTTAAATAAACCCTTGCCTGTTATTATCGCAAAGGAAAAGACAGAGTTTTCACTCTGTCCTTTCCCAGCATTTTACAAAACTACCCGTCACAACCTGGCTGTCCCGTTTTGGTTTCTTTATTTATTTGTTCGGTCATTGGGATTGCTACGCGTCGAAATCCATTCGCCCAGCTCACCCACATTCATTTCCTTACACGCAAATTCAAACTCTTCTTGCGTTTCATAAGGGCCGTATACGGTTGTAGATATTGTATCTACAAAATAATATGTCGGGGTAGAAAAATCATTTGAATCGAAATTTTGAAAATCAAGATTTTCAGGATTGAACTGTTTTACCGCAACATATTGCTCATTATAAGAAAACTCATGAACATATGATTCAACAACAATCTGTGTATTGCAACTTCCTTTGTATCTATTTGTGATTTTATTCAATGAATTATAATCAGTAGCGTTGTTAAATATACAACAATCGTTTGGCAATTCATATAACCAATCTGACACGCATCCACTAAAAGAAACCATAACACAAACTAATAATAAAATTATTATACTTTTTTTAAACACGACATCACCTCTTAGAAAAT
>JAGBUC010000050.1 GCA_017630985.1 Clostridia bacterium | reverse complement strand
ATTGTGAACTCCATATCCTGCATATCATGATAGTGGTTTTCGAGGATATCGCAAACCTTCTTGAATTCTTCAAATGCTGCGGGGAACTTGTTTGCCATTTCAGCGATAGGCATAGGTGTACGTACACCTGCAACAACGTCTTCACCCTGTGCGTTAGTAAGGAATTCGCCCATGAGCTTCTTTTCGCCTGTAGCAGGGTCACGTGTGAACGCAACACCGGTACCGCAGTTATCGCCCATATTACCGAATGCCATTGCCTGTACGTTTACTGCAGTACCCCAAGAATAGGGAATATCGTTATCACGTCTGTAAACGTTTGCACGGGGATTGTCCCAGCTTCTGAATACGGCTTCAACAGCACCCATAAGCTGTTCTTTGGGGTCAGAGGGGAAGTCCTTGCCGATTTTAGACTTATATTCAGCCTTAAACTGTTCAGCGAGGGTCTTAAGGTCGTCAGCAGTAAGGTCTACGTCCTGAGTAACGCCCTTTTCTTCCTTCATTTTGTCGATAAGCTCTTCAAAGTATTTCTTACCAACTTCCATAACTACGTCAGAATACATCTGGATGAAACGACGGTAGCAGTCGTAAGCCCAACGAGCATTACCAGACTTTGCAGCCATGGTTTCAACAACATCCTCGTTAAGACCAAGGTTAAGAATGGTATCCATCATACCGGGCATGGATGCGCGCGCACCCGAACGAACAGAAACGAGAAGAGGATTCTCCTTGTCGCCGAACTTCTTGCCGGTGATTTCTTCCATCTTAACAATGTATTCCATAATTTCTGCCTGGATATCATCGTTAATCTTTCTTCCATCTTCGTAATACTGAGTACAAGCCTCGGTAGTTACGGTGAAGCCCTGAGGAACGGGAAGACCGATTTTGGTCATTTCGGCAAGGTTAGCGCCCTTACCGCCGAGGAGTTCACGCATGGAAGCGTCGCCTTCTTTGAAAAGATAGACAAACTTTTTGCTCATATTATACCTCCTGATATTTCGGACTTTTTGTCCGTTTTTTACTTTAGAATTCACCTAAAATATTATAGGTAGCACTTAATTATAACACATTTTTTTGAAAAATAAAGTAAAATTTTAAAATTTGTTAAAAAAAACACAAATTTCTTCTAATTTACGACCATTCTAGCGTAAATATGAGTTGCTTTTTGTTTTTTCATTTGATATAATTACTTAGTAAAACTAAAGTAAAAGGAGGTTGTGTATGGGCAAGATTATTTCGGTTGTAAACCAGAAAGGCGGTGTCGGAAAAACGACAACGTCGGTCAACCTTGCCGCAGGAATAGGAAAACTGGGAAAACGGGTTCTTCTCGTCGACGCCGACCCTCAGGGAAATACCACCTCTGCTTACGGAATAAATAAGCAAAAGCTCGTCTTGTCGGTATATGACCTGCTTATAGGCAAGGCAAAGGCGGCTGACGCCATAGTTGAAACCCAGTTTGACGGGGTCGACCTCATTCCTTGTAATATGGACCTTGCGGGTGCTGAGGTCGAGCTTATATCCCTTCAAAACCGCGAAGCTCAGCTTAAGACGGCTCTTGTCATGGTTAAAGAAAAATACGACTATATTTTTATCGACTGTCCCCCCTCTCTCGGACTTATAACAATAAATTCGCTTTGCGCCTCCGATACGGTGCTTGTCCCCATCCAGTGTGAATATTTTGCGCTCGAGGGCCTTTCACAGCTCATTTCCTCAATCCGTCAGGTAAAAAGACTTTATAACCCGAGAATAGAGCTTGAGGGAGTTCTCCTCACTATGTTCGACGGCAGACTTAACCTCACTCAACAGGTTGTCTCAGAGGTTAAGCGTTTCTTTGCAAAGGAGCTTTACTCAACCACTATTCCGCGCGCCGTACGGCTTTCCGAGGCTCCAAGCTATGGCAAACCAATACAATATTATGACCCCAAAAACAAGGGTGCCCGTGCCTACGACGCCCTGTCTGAAGAATTTATTAAACGAAACGGAGGTTTCCGCTGATGGCTGAAAAAAAAGGAGGGCTCGGCAGAGGGCTCGATTCACTTTTCGATATGAACAGCGACGAAAAAACCGTAACCGAAGTTCTTCTTTCTGAAATAGAACCCAACCGCGACCAACCGAGAAAAGATTTCGATGAAAATGCATTGTCCGAGCTTTCCGCATCGATTTCGAAGCACGGACTTCTGCAGCCCATTCTTGTGCGCACAAAGGTTTCGGGCGGATATGAAATAATTGCGGGTGAACGCCGTTGGCGCGCCTGCCGTATGGCAGGGCTTCGCACCGTTCCCGTCGTTATTAAAGAAATGGACGAGCGCGAGGTTATGGAAGCGGCGCTTATAGAAAACCTACAGCGTGAAGACCTAAACGCCGTAGAAGAAGCCCTCGGCTATCGCTCTCTTATGGTGTCCTACGGGCTCACTCAAGAGGATGTTGCCTCTGCGATGGGCAAATCGCGTTCGGCTGTTGCAAACACTCTTCGCCTTCTAGAGCTTACTCCTACCGAAACCGAGCATTTAAAAAGCGGAAAAATTACCGCCGGCCACGCAAGAGTTTTGCTCTCCGTAGAAAAGAACTCTTCGCTTAGAGCAGAGCTTCTTAAAGCAGCTCTCGCGGGTGCTTCGGTGCGCGAACTTGAAAAGCTTCTGAAATTTTCAAAGCTCACCCCCACATCGTCAAAACCCGACAAGGCTAAAAACAATTTTTACACCGAGGTTGAGCTCGCAATTAAAAATCAACTCGGCAGAAAGGTTGAAATTAAATCAAAAGGCAAGGGCAAAGGCACCCTTACTATAGAATTCTACAGCGATAAAGAGCTTTCCGATTTCGCTGACAGACTTACAAAATAGGAGCAGATAGTATGTTAGACATTAAGATTGTACGACAGGAGCCCGAAAGGGTTAAGCAGGCGGTTAAAAACCGTCAAGGAAATCTCGATAAAGAAATTGACGAGCTTTTGGCTATCGACGAAAAACGTCGCGAAATAATCGCATCGGTAGAACAGCTTAAAGCAAGACAGAATACCGTCTCTAAGCAAATTCCCCAGTTAAAGAAAGAGGGCAAGGACGTAACTGCCATCTTTGCTGAAATGAAAGAAATCTCTGAAAAAATAAAAGCGGATGATGCCGAGCTTTCCGAGCTTGAAGCAAAGCAGAGAAATCTTCTGCTTATGATACCAAATATCCCAAGCGACACCGTACCCGTCGGTGCAGATGACAGCTGCAACCCCGAAATCAGAAGAAACGGCGAACCCAAGGCTTTTGATTTCGAGCCCAAGGCACACTGGGATATCGGCGCCCAACTTGGTATCCTCGACCCCGAAACTGCCGCCAAGGTAACAGGAACCCGTTTCCATTTTTATAAGGGTCTCGGCGCCCGTCTGGAGCGCGCAATAATCTCCTATTTCCTTGACACCCATACCGAGCACGGCTATACCGAAATTTTGCCTCCCTTTATGGCAAACCGCGCATCAATGACCGCTACGGGTCAGCTTCCTAAATTCGAAGAGGACGCTTTTAAACTGTCGAACGGAGAATATTTCCTAATCCCAACTGCCGAGGTGCCCGTAACAAATATGCACCGCGAGGAGATTCTTGACGGAGAAAAGCTTCCCATAAGCTATTGCGCATACTCGGCCTGCTTCCGCGCCGAAGCCGGCTCTGCAGGAAGAGACACCAGAGGTCTTATCCGCCAACACCAATTTAATAAGGTCGAGCTTGTAAAATTCGCCGACCCTGAAAATTCTTATGAAGAGCTTGAAAAGCTGACCGCTGATGCCGAGCGTGTGCTTCAGGGTCTCGGTCTTCCCTACCGTGTTGTTTGTCTATGCTCTGGCGACCTTGGTTTCTCAAGTGCCAAAACCTACGATATTGAGGTTTGGATGCCCTCATATAACAGATATGTTGAAATTTCATCCTGCTCTAACTTTGAAGACTATCAGGCTCGTCGCGGTTCTATCCGCTTCAAGAAAACCGCAAAGGATAAAGCTCAGTTTGTTCATACCCTCAACGGCTCTGGCGTAGCGGTTGGCAGAACAGTTGCCGCCATCCTTGAAAACTACCAAAATGCCGACGGAAGCGTAACTATTCCGGAAGCTCTCCGCAAATACACGGGAACAGATATTATAAAATAAACAAAAATGTCTCCGAAAAATTCGGAGACATTTTTTATACAATAATTCTGTCAAGCGCTTTGGTTAGCGGAACATAGAGAAGAAAAGCTATAAGGAAATTTCCCGCCCCGTGAATGCAGTCGAAGACTATTCCGCTTACAATCCACGAAAGTGCAAACTGCGGTCCGAAAGCGAAAAAATACGGTATCGAGCAGAGTGTTCCGAACAAAAGACCGAAAAGGCCTAGAACAATCGCGAATACCCACCCCTGTCTGACCTTTTTTAATGGGAGACAAGCAAAAACCACTATTGCCCAAACATACAAATACATAACATTCCATATGTTTATGCCGTATATCAAAATATCTATCGCGACAAAAATATATGTAGGAATAAGAGCCTTTAGCCTGAACTTATAGGTGTAAACGGCAATTAACAACGAAACCAATTCTATGTTAGCCAAAGTTGAAAGCACGAGTTTTGCGATGCTTAAAAGCACTCCAAGTAAGGTAAGCACCAAAAGCTCGGCTAATTTGTTTTTCCTTATCATCAGTCTATCGTGTATGTGATTTCAAAAACATCACCGTCAGCAATCGGCTGGGTGTTAAGTCCGTCGGTTGTCATAGCGCCGTCTTTTGTAAGACACCACCAAGATTTGTCGGCACCAAAATCTGCAGTAACACCATCAATCGTAGTATAATAACCCGACTCATCATACTCTATAAGCTCTTGCTCAACAAGCGCGTCTGCCAAAAATTCAGCATCGGTATTGATTTCAAAGTCTTTAGAAGTTTCGTCCTTATAGACAATAGTAACCGTTATGTCTTTGTTACCCGTCTCTGTCTCAGCCCCACATCCCGCAAGGGTCGTAAGCGAAACTGCGATTATCATAAATAATGCGATAACCGTCTTCAAATTTGTCCTTTTTTGTGTCATAATAAAAACACTCCTTATATAGATTTGCCAAACAATCTATACAAGGAGTGACTATTCTTCTAAGACCCTTTTTGGAGTGGAAAAGAGCCTTGATAATACATCCGCCAATTACTCGTGGCACCTTGCATAGATACTGTAAAGCAAGTCTTCCGACTGGGGACTCTGGCGTCCTTTCCGCCTTCCCGATTTCTCAGTGGCACAGTGGAAAGAACTTGTCCGTCACGGCGACGAGTTCGTCGGGGAATTTCACCCCGTTCCTTTTTAATCGGCAAGATACAACCTGCCGAACTTTACAGCCTTATATCCGACACAAAAATTATATCAGCGCAAAACCCTTGTGTCAAGAAACAGTTTTATTTGTTATAAAGTATAAAAATCCATAAAATTTATCAAAAAACTATTGTATTTAATTCCCTTTTATGATATTATGCAAACAGAGTTAAAAACGGTTCTAAAATAAGTTCTATTTTGAAAGGGATGGTATTTATATGTCCAACGAAGCAATGAAGAAAGAAGCCGAAAAATACGGCATACCTTTCGAAAAACATGGCAGACAGCTTGTTTGGCATGATGAATTTGATGAGGGCTCTATAAACTGGGATAATTGGTCTTTCGACAGAACGATGAACGGTAAGGACCGCATCTATGACAACAGTGAAAAATGTTGCCGAATTGAAGGAGACAAACTCCTGCTTCAAGCACACCGAAACGACGACCCAAATTATCCTTATCGCTTAAGCGAAGGCTTTACAACAAAACGAACCATGCTTTTTAAATACGGATATGTGGAAATGCGTGCCTGTCCTCCATACCATCACGGTGCGTGGCCTTCTTTCTGGACACAGTCTAAAACCCCCTTTTCTAAAGCCAACTGGTTTTCAGAATTTGATATCTTTGAAATTTTCTCTGACAATCAACGCGCAAAGTCTTGCGTTCACAAGTGGAACGACACCCGTCACTGTGCTGCAAGCGGCGGACAGTTTGACTCTGGAGAAAGATATAAGTTTCATGATTGGGAAAACTTAAACAACGAATATCACATCTATGCTATGGAATGGGACGAAAGTTTTGTTTCCTTCATGGTAGATGACGAGGTCTATTGCAAGGTTCCAATTGATGCTGAAAACGGCAACTTTGGCGCAGATGTTATTGATGGCGTTCAAGGCTTCCACGATTTCTCATATATTATTATGAACGACGAAATCTTCACACCAAACGGTGGTTGGATAGTTCCGGGTTGGTCCATCACTAAAAACGATAAGCTTCCTTTTAATTATTACATTGACTATGTTCGACTTTACCAAAATCCCGAGAAAGAAGAAATCAAATTAAAGGACGAAATCCAAGCTGCTCTCGAGGCAGAAAGTAAAAAATAGCGGCGCATTAAAGCGGTATCCGAAAAATTTCGGATACCGCTTTCCTTTACTGTGCATCTCTTATTTTTTGTAAAGCCTTTTTTGCCGCATTATAGTTTTCCTCGGCTTCGCCCTCAAGGGTAGTTCCCTCTATAGAGCGAAGGCATAAATATCTTTTTCCGTTTTCTGTTGTTTTCGTTTCATCCCCCAAGGCATCATAAAACTGATTTGAAAGTTCTACTATTTCATCTTCAGCAAAAAGCTCTATATTCTGCGAAATTGAATTCAGATGTTGAAGTGAAGCCTCATCGAGCAAAAAGAGCATCGCATCCTCTTCACCCGCAAGCACTGACTGTATTTTTGTCATCATTGTGTTTGCATATTGTGCAGTATCAAGACCCGAAACAAACGAACAATCAATTATTCCAAGCTCTGTTTGACCGTTTCCGTCTATGTCGTCATAGTATTCTTCAAGATAATCTGCAACATCCTGTCTGTTTTCCTCGGAAAAATATTCAAAACAGAAAATAACCGCCTTTGCATCATAATGCACGGCTGTAACCGCCGAATATATAAAATAAGAGGCGGCTATAACAGCCACAGCAGCAGCAAGTAGCTTATATTTATTGTAATATAAAAAATTACTAAGCTTTTCAGAAACAGTTTCAGGATTTTTTGTCTCTTCTTTTTTCTCCGTCTCAAGCTCTCCAGCCTGCATTTTCTTAAGCCGAATGAGCTCTCGCTGAGCCGCTTCCCTTTGCTTTAATGTTTCACTCTTTTTGTTTGACATATTTTCCCTCTCATATTGCAAAATGCGGACAGGTATTCCTGACCGCACCGCAATTATCTCGATATTCCAACAATTTTAAACTTAATTTCACCCATTGGCGTTTCGGCAAAGACCTCATCATCAACCTTTTTGCCAAGCAACGCTTTACCGACAGGCGAATCATCAGAAATAAGTCCGTTCATCGGGTCTGCCTCTGCCGAGCCGACAACCCTGTATGTTAACTCTTCATCAAACTCTTCGTCAAAAACAGTTACTGTAACTCCGATAGTAACCTCGTCGGTCGAAACCTCATCGTTAATTATAACAACGTTCTCGAGCATTTTCTCAAGCTCTATTATTCTTGCTTCAATTTTTGCCTGTTCGTTTTTTGCCTCATCATATTCGCTGTTCTCAGAAAGGTCTCCATAGCCTCTGGCTACACGGATTTTTTCTGCAATATCTGTTCTACCGACAGTCTTAAGCTTTTCAAGCTCGTTTTTAAGTTTTTCCAAACCGTCCTTAGTAAGCTGTACGCTTTTAGCCATTTTTAATACTCTCCCTAAATCTAATAATAGGTGCGCAATTGTGATATATTATATGCCCTATGCGCACAAATGTCAAGTGCTTATTTGTAAATTATATTTAAAACAAAGGTTCGGTATGCTTGACAAATTTATATAAATGTAATAATATTAATATACCAAAAGTAAAAAAATATTCTTGGAGGAAAATATGAGCTTTCACGCAACTCTGGTTATAATGGCGGCAGGAATGGGAAGCCGTTTTGGCGGTCTTAAACAGGCCGAGCCTGTTGGAAAAAACGGTGAAGCCATTGTAGATTATTCGGTTTACGACGCCGTCGAGGCTGGCTTCGACAAGGTTGTTTTTGTTATAAAACACGCGATTGAAAAAGATTTTATTGAGCTTGTCGGTAACAGAATTTCCAAAAAGGTTAAGGTTGAATATGCTTTCCAGGAAACCAACAACCTACCCGACGGTTATATCTGCCCCGAAACAAGACAAAAGCCGTGGGGCACCGGACAGGCAATTCTTTCCTGCCGAGATATTGTAAAAGAGCCCTTTGCCGTCATAAACGCAGACGACTACTACGGAAAAACCGCCTTTAAGGTTTTGTTTGAAGAACTTAAAAAACAAAATGAAGGCGAATATTGTATGGTCGGTTTCAAACTTGCCAACACCCTCACCGATAACGGAACGGTATCCCGCGGGGTATGTGAGTCGGAAAACGGTTATCTAGTCAATGTTACCGAGGTTGCCAAAATTAAGGATTGCAGGTCCTATGACGACAACGGTAATCAAGTGGGAGCGTTTTCACCTGAAGCCCTTGTTTCGATGAATATGTGGGGTCTTACTCCCGATATTTTCGATTATCTCGAAGAAGATTTCAAGAAGTTCCTCGACGAAAATATCAACGAGCCTAAAAAAGAATTCTTTATCCCCCTCGAAATCGACAGCCTCATCAAAAAAGGCATCAAAAAGGTGCGTATTTTAAGTAGTGACGACCGTTGGTACGGCGTTACATATCGTGAAGATAAACAAAGCGTTGTCGATGCAATAGCAGAAATGACTGCAAAAGGAATGTATAAATAATAAAAAAGACCGAGAATACTCGGTCTTTTTTATTTATCCTTATCGTCTTCATCTTTGCGAAATTTTTGTGTCAGCATAAGGGCTCCGCCTATAAGCGCCATAACAAAAACCCAACTTAAAACAAAAACCAGAAATTTTACCATTTTATTTCTCCGCCATTCGCATATCAACATAGTTCTTTATTATTTGAATACAGTTTTCCTTGCCCACCTTTTCAGAGTTTAGGGTCATATCATAATTTACCGGATTAGTCCAATAATTTCCGCCTGTGTAATATTTGTAATACTCTGCTCGGGATTTGTCGGTTTTCGAAATTAGTGCATTAGCCTCCTCCTCGGTAACCTCCATCTTCCTCATAATGTTGTCAAGGCAGAAACGACGGGGTGCCTCAATGTAAAAACTGAAAACATTGTCAAAGTCGCGCAAAATATAGTCAGCGCATTTTCCCACTATAACACAGCTTTCTGAAGACGCGAGTCCCCTTATAATCTGCGCCTGATAATCGAAAAGCTGTTCCTTTGTAGGCGTGGGCGCCATTGAGTCCTTTATAGATTCAATAATATTTGGCCTGTAAATTTTCTCGTCAACCGCCGCAAACTGCGCCCTGTCAAGACCGCTCATCTGTGCGGCTAAGGTCAAAATTCCATGCTCATAACAATTAATCCCGTAAAGCTTTGAAACCGCTGTTCCTATTTCCTTTCCGCCGCTTCCGAAACCTCTTGCGATGGTTATAACAAAATTCTTGCCCATAACAAACCCCCGTACATTTAACTATCTATTAATATACGACAAGTTTTAATAAATTTCAAGGCTAAAAAATAAATTCACTCAAGAAAAGGAAGACCAGAACTGTGGGCGTAAAAAACCGAATCGAAAGAGCAAAACCTCTCTCTGCCATTCCTCTGCTTTTAATGCCCATTTCCTTTGCCACTACTTTTGTTCCCAGAACATATCCAAGCATAATCGTCTCAAGCAGTGCGACACCCAGCGTTAGAAACTTTGCAACAACTCGGTCAGCAAAATCAAGCAGAACGCTACCCCGCCCGCCAAGCATAAAAAAGCCAATAAAAAACGCTGTCCCGATGACTACCAAAGCAGACCTTTCCTGTGATACAGCAAATTTGTCTTCCAGAGAATGTGTTATGCTTTTAAGATATGCTATGACCGAATCTAAACACAGTAGTGCCAAGCTTAAATAAAACAAAAACGAAACCGAAACCGAAACCCAATTTCTCCCAAGCTGAATAAAGGCTTCAGGATATACCGAAAAACAGGTAAGCAGGCCCCCCTCAGCGTCAGTGTTTGGCACTGTAGCATAAATAATCGTCGCCAAAATACTGACGGCAAGGTCGCAAATCCCGATTATCACACTGCAGACTGCAATATTCTCCTTTTTATCCAAAAATGCACCATAGCTTATCATTGCGCCCACCGCAACCGATAGGCTAAAAAACACCTGACCCGATACATCTCCCCAAAAGTTTTTATTAAATAGCACTATGGTGTCAAACCTTAAAAAACTGTTAAGCTGGTCGGGCAAGGACAGCCCCCTCCAAAAAGCCAACAAAAAGATAATCGCAACTGCAAATATTACGCTAACGGTCGATATTGCGCCAAGCTTTTCCGCCCGACCAAAACTCAAATAAACCGCCGCCCATCCGGCAACAAGACACAAAACCGCCTCGGTACTCGGTTTGTTAGCATAGAGCATATCCTTAAAAACAGACGCACCGTCAACCGATATATCATATAGTCTATACGAAAAAACCGCGCAAAGCAAAACCATCGAAAAAAGCACACAATAATAGCTTACTATAACGAAGGAATTAGCCGATGCAAGCCACCCTATCCACTCGGTTTTCGCCGAAATCTTTCGCGCGCTTCCAACCGCCGACATTGAAAACTTTCTTCCCACCGCAAGTTCTGCAGAGAGCATAGGAATGCCGACAGCAAAAAGTAAGATAGCGTAAGCTATTATAAACATAAAACCATATTTCACCGCCAGGGCGGGAAATCTGAAAATATTTCCTAGCCCCACAGCCGAGCCAACCGAAGCCATAATAAAACCTGTTCTTGACTTAAATGATTCCGACACTTAATCACCCCATACATTTATATAAAAAACCATCAAAACAAATAACCTTTTCTGCGCCGTTTAAATTTGCTATGTAAAACTAACTGTTTTTTTATAAAAAAAACTCCGAGCATATTGCTCGGAGTTTTTCGTTTTTATTAGTCGTTTACGTAAGGAAGTAATGCAACCTGACGTGCGCGCTTAATAGCAGATGTGAGAGCTCTCTGATGAGCAGCACAGGTGCCTGTAGCACGGCGGGGTAAAATCTTTGCACGCTCGGAAACGAACTTGCGAAGACGAGCAACATCCTTATAATCGATAGTCTCAACACGGTCTACACAAAAATGGCAAACCTTCTTGTGAGGCTTTCTGCGCATAGGCTTGTTTTCCATTGATAACGCCTCCTTTATAGAATAGGGCATAGTAAAAGTGAAAAATCACTAAAAGTCATTAAAACGGCAAATCGTCATCGGCCTCGCCCGAGAGGTCGGTAAAATCGTTTGCGCCGACATTCGAGAAGCTTGCAGGCGCCTCGGGTGCGGGTGCAACCGCGTCACGCTTTGCTTCAACGAACTGAACATTATTGGCAATAACTTCAAAAGCAGTACGGTTTTTGCCTGTTTCCTTATCGACATAGCGACGGGTCTGGATAGAACCCTCTATGCCAATCATACTTCCCTTTTGGAAGTATTTAGTAACAAATTCTGCAGTTTGACGCCAAGCAACAATGTTGATAAAATCTGCCTGAGCCTCTTCTCCTGCCTTGTAGCGACGGGATACTGCGATGGAGAAAGAAGTTACCGGAGTATTGTTCGCGGTATAGCGAAGCTCTGGGTCGGCAGTAAGTCTTCCTGTTAAAACAACAAGATTAAACATTCTTCTTTTCCTCCTAAATTATTTTCTTGTGGTCATTACGCGAAGCACGCCTTCGGTAATTCCTGCAACACGCTCAAGCTCAGCAGGGAATTCGGGAGCGCTTTCAAAGGTAGTGAAAACATAAAAACCTTCTGCTTCGTCGTCGATAAGATAAGCAAGCTTACGCTTACCCCATTCGTCAACGTTCTCGACTGTTCCGTTTTCAGCAATTAATGCAGCGAATTTCTCTTTAAGTGCGGTAACAGCCTCTTCGCCGTTTGCCACAGAGAAAATCATGCAAGCCTCATACTTGTTTGTCATTTCCGTTGCACCTCCTTCCGGTCTTATGGCCCTATGCTTTTCATAGAGCAAGGAACTAAAGTATATAAATTTACATTAGCCTTGGTATTATATCAAAATAAACCCGATAAGTCAAGCAGTTTTTTATTCTGCCGCCTTTATTCGCCTTTCAATATAATCTGCAATAAACTCTGCCGTACCCTCTGTGCCCAAATGAGAAGAGCTTATAACAAGGTCATAGTTTTTTGCGTCTCCCCATTTTCCTGACGAATAATGGTTATGATATGCCTTTCTGGTGCGGTCGTGTCGGTCCATTTTTTCTATCGCAGCGGCATGGCTTAGTGAAAACTGCTTCATAACACGGTTTATTCTATATTCACGGTCGCCCGTTATAAATATCGTAATCAAGCCCTCTCTGCCTCGAAGCACATCCTCGGCACATCGACCGACAATCACAAACGATTCGCCCGAGTCGGCAAGGCGTTTTATATATCCGAACTGAAGCTCGGCAACATGGTCCTCAAGTGCCGTTGTGTGTCCCGCAACACTTCTGTGAAATAAGGGGCGGCGTTTCTTTTCTTCATATTTTTTAAGATGGTCGGCGTCAACCTCCATCTCGGCGGCAACCTTTTCAACAATGTTTCGGTCGTAAAGATTTACCTTTAATTTCTTTGCAAGGGCTCTTCCAATATGCTTTCCGCCGCTTCCGAATTCGCGGCCAATGGCAACTATAAACTGCTTCGACATAAAGTATCCTCCTTTAGCAATATCTTAAGAAAATAACAACGGTTGAAATAATCAGCACTATAATGGTTGCAGGAACCGACTGTTTGCAAAATTTCCCCCAACCGATAAGATATCCGCTTTTTGCCGCCACTGATGTTCCGACAACATTGGCTGAAGCGCCTATAGGAGTAGCGCAACCGCCGATGTCGGTGCCCATCGCAAGACTCCACGCAAGAGTAGCAAGAATCGTTCCGTCTGCTCCCGCAAGGCTTGTAATAATGGGAACCATTGTTGCCGCAAAAGGTATGTTGTCAACAAATGCGCTGGCCAAAGCCGAAACCCAAATAACAATGGCGCACATAACCATAAGGTTTCCGCCCGACACATTTGCAATAAAATCAGCAATTATCTTAAGTACGCCCGTCTGCTCAAGGCCGCCTACAACAATAAACAAGCCAACAAAGAAGAGCAAGGTTTTATAATCAACCTTTTTAATTATCTCCAAAACGCCCTGTCCTGCACAAACAAGGGTTATTACCGCTATTCCAAGACCAATGGTTGCTACAGAAAGTCCTGTTTGCGCGTGGGTTACAAGCAGCACTACTGCCGTAAGGAATATTATTATGCTAATAACAAAATCCCTCATATTAATAATCGCAGAAGAGGGTGACGGTAGAGAGCAGATGTCCTTTTCTACTTTATCGGCATCCTTTAAAGCCTTCCGGTTTGTTAAATAGAAATATATAACCATCGCAATAAGACCTAATCCCGCAATAAGACCCGTATTGGTTAAAAAGTCGGCAAAAGAATACCCTAAAGCCGAGCCTATTATGATGTTTGGCGGGTCTCCGCACATTGTAGCCGAGCCCCCGAGATTTGCGCAAAAAATTTCTGCCAAAATCATTGGAACGGGGTTGAATTTCAAAAGCTTTGCAAGCTCTATCGTAATGGCAGCAAGGAAAAGTATAACCGTTATGCTGTCAATAAACATTGCAAGAGCCGCCGACATAACCATAAATGCAATAAAAAGGGGTGCCGACCTGTAATTAACAAGCTTTGCAAGCCACATACAAAGCCAGCGGAAAAAGCCAGATTTAGCCATTCCCTCTACCATAACCATCATACCCGCAATAAATATAATGGTCGCCCAGTCTATTCCGCTGTGTCCTCCGTGACCGTCAGCAAGCGGCGTATACCAAAAGCCCGCATCTACCAAAGAGGATAAATTTATAGTGCTCCAGATAGCGCTGGGGCTATGTAAAATTATTCCCAACACAACCGCAAGGGTCAGAAGTCCGCAAATAAGGGTAACGATATGCCTTTCGATTTTATCAGTTACTATAAGAATGAACATCGCAACAAAAATAACCGACGCCGCAATAGGTGCTACCATTTTATTGTCCTCCACAATATTTGTTTATTTTATTATATATTTATTTACCTCTTTTTTCAATACATTTTTATTGTCCATTGTTGCTTGAAAAAAAACTTTTTGTATGATATTATAAAATAATGACCTTGTCCAATACATAACAATGTTAGGTGATACTATATGAAAATCCTTATTGCATCAGACATACACGGAAGTGCCTATTGGTGTGAAAAACTGCTTTTAGCATATAAAAACGAGGGCGCAGACAAACTTCTGCTTCTCGGTGATATTCTATATCACGGTCCCCGTAACGACCTCCCAAAAGATTACGACCCCAAAAAAGTTGTTGATTTGCTATCCCCTTTAAAAGACCAAATTCTCTGCGTCAGGGGCAACTGTGATACCGAGGTTGACCAAATGGTGCTCCCCTTTCCCATCCTTGCCGATTATGCTTTGCTTTCGGTCGACGGCGTCACGATATATGCAACCCACGGTCACAAATTTGGCAAAGAGAATCCCCCGCCTATAAGCCAGGGTGATATTCTTCTCTGCGGTCACACCCACGTCGCCGACGACCGCGAATGTGACGGCTTCCGTTATATAAATCCGGGCTCTGTTTCAATT
>JAGBUC010000049.1 GCA_017630985.1 Clostridia bacterium | reverse complement strand
AGAAGAAGGAAGAAGCGGCAAGGCAGAGAAGGCTTAAGACACAAATTGAGAAGGCAGAGCAGGAAATCGCGCATTTTGAAGGCAGACAAGCCGAGATTGAGGAAATGCTTTGCAATCCGGAAAATTCAGCCGATTATGAAAAGATTGGCGAGCTGAGTCTTGAACTTGAAGAGGTTAAGCAAAAGATTTCCGATTTGTTTGAGGTTTGGGAAGAACTTAGCGGTAATATAGAATAAAGAAAAACACCGAGTCGATAAACGACTCGGTGTTAAATTTTTATTTTATTCTTCCGTAGAGCGGAATTTCAGCAGAGTCTTTTTTAGGCTCTCTATCGGGGGAAGCGACCGTTTGAGAGGGACGTCTGTCGCCCATTCTTCTGCTTCCTCTGTTGTCGTGAGGACGGCGTTCACCGTTTTCGGAGCTTATAACGACGCGTCTGCCGTTTCCTTCGCCTACAGAATGGGATACAACGCCTTCAATTTCCTGAACGGCGGTGTGGATTATTCTGCGCTCGTAGGGGTTCATAGGCTCGAGAGTGCGGCTTCTGCCTGTAGAGAGAACCTGAGCAGAGATGCGCTTTGCAAGAGACTGTAAAGTTTCGGACCTCTTCTCACGGTAGTTTCCGATGTTGAGGGTTACCTTTTGATAACCGTTGCCGATATTTGCAGCAAGGCTTGTTAGGTATTGCAGAGCGTCAAGGGTTTCGCCGCGTCTGCCGATTACGACACCAAGCTTGTCGCCGTCGAGCTGAAGATAAATTCCGTTTTCGGTAACTCCCACCATAACAGTTACGTTTTCGCAACCGAGTTTGGTCATTACGGTTTTAATATATTCGGAAGCCTTTGCTGCGCTTGTGGCAGGGTCGAACTGGTCAGAGGAGATAAGGGTTATATCAGGCTCGGTGCTTTTGGTATCTGACTTCTTTTCGACAGGCTTCTCTTTTTTTACCTCAGCCTTTTTTTCAGCTTTTTTAGGCTCGGCTTTCTTCTTTTGAGGAGCAGGGTCGGGAAGCTCGATAAAAGCTTTTACGGTTGCCAGAGTTCCGCCAAAGAGTCCGAGGGTTTTCTTTTTATAGTCGCAGATGACCTCAATCTGAATATCATCTTCGTTTTTAAGGTTAAGGGTTGCAACAAGGCCTTCTTTTGCAAGGCGGGTTGCTTCAAGGAGGTCGTTAGCCTCACCGATATATTCTTTAATCAAAAAAATGCCTTCTTTCTATTGGTCGATTTCCTTATCGACAACACGCTTATTTATATATTTGTTTTCGTCCTCGTAAACCTTGATGATTTCCTTTGCACGCTCGGCAGCCAACATTTTTTGAGGACCGTAGAAATACTGAAGAGCAGCCTGTATCAAGCCTGAAACAAGGCTTGAGCAAGCCCAGTAGAAGCCTACACCTGCAGGTACAGTAAAGCCGATAAACAGTGAGATTAGCGGCATAGTAAGCATCATTCCAGCCATTGAGGGAGCGTCTGGATTGGTGCGCTTTTGCATACGCATAGAAATAACGCTTGTAAGCATTTGTGCAGCAAAAGCCATAAAAGGAATAATCCAGATGAGCTGAGCATCGGAAAAGATGTTCATAGAAAACTTTGGCGTTTCTGTGAGGTTCATACCGAAGAAGCTAAAATCGATAGTGTCAAGTTTTGAGGCAATCTCTGCCGAGACAGAGGGGTCTTTTTCGACCGCTGAGATAATTTGAAGTTCGCGATAGTATCCGGTAGAAGTTATACCTAATGTCTCAGCGAGCTTGTTAATAGTGTCTGCAGAGATATGCATAAGGTAGGTTAGAGGTTTAGTTATTAGATAGTATACCGAAAACATAAAGGGAAGACGGATGAGCATAGGGAGGCATCCGCCCGACATAGAAATGTTTTCCTCTTGGTAGAGCTTTTGCATTTCCATAGAGTATTTTTGACGGTCATCACCGTATTTTCTCTTGAGTTCGTCTAGTTTAGGTTTAATTCTGAGCTGTCCTACAGAAGCTTTTTGACTTTTAATACTTAAGGGGATGAGCGCTACGTTTATGAAAATTGTGAAAACGAAGACAGCTGCGGCAAAACTATTGCCGAGGATATCCGCAAAAAAGTTAAGGATATAACTTAGGGGTATGTTGATAATATTAAATAACCATTCCAATTTATTCACCATCCGTATCAGAGATTAATCTGACGGCCTGTTATTTTTCTTTTTTAGGCGGCACCGGGTCGTATCCGCCACGGCAGAGCGGGTGGCACCTTAAAATTCGTTTTATTGCTAAAAATGAGCCTTTAATTGCGCCGTGCGTTTCAACTGCCTCAATAGCGTATGCTGAGCAGGTTGGAACAAAGCGACAGCACGACTGTTTGGCAGGAGAGATATTTTTTTGGTAAAACTTGATAAGTCCGATAATAAGTTTTTTCATACTATATATTTAACAGTTCTGCCTCTTGAAAAATTTCTTTCATTTGGGCGGCAATATCGGTACTTTTTTTTGTGAGTATTCGTGTGCGAGCAACAAAAACAAAGTCGTATCCGTTTTTGAGTTCAGGGGCGACAGAAGCAAAGGCTGCGGTTAAAATGCGCTTTGCACGGTTGCGCTGAACAGCGCCGCCAAGCTTTTTGCTGACGGTTATGCCGATTCGGATATCGTCGGTTCTGTTTTTTAACGCATAGGTTACGAACGCGGGCTTAACAAAAGCCTTTCCGCGTCCGTAAATTCGTCTGAAGTCGGAATTCTGCTTCAGTTTTTTAAAACAGTACATAATGCGCCTTGGCCTATTAGTATGTGAGCTGCTTTCTGCCCTTTGCTCTGCGGCGGGCAAGTACCTTGCGTCCGTTGGCAGTTGCCATTCTCTTCATAAAGCCGTGTTCCTTCTTGCGATGGAGCTTCTTAGGCTGGTAAGTTCTTTTCATCTTGAACCCTCCTTAATTTTAGTTTTGGCTGATAAGAGGATAGTGTCCCTTATACATAGCCTATCAGTTTAAAATTATAACCCAAACCACCATAGTTTGTCAATAAAAATTTGCTTATATTGAAAAGTATCTTTTAGTATGATATAATCACTGCATATATTTAATTTAGTTGTGAGAGGGTGGGCTTATGAAACAGAAGACGGCATCTGAGCATTTTAGGGAAAAGTTTGGCTGCAAGGTATATAAGCTCAGCCTTGACGGTGGAATGACCTGCCCTAACCGAGACGGGACAAAGGGGACGGGGGGCTGTATATATTGCTCAGCTTCGGGAAGCGGCGAGTTTGCCGAGAAGCTGTGCGGTGATATTGCATTTCAGATTGAAAAAGCAAAGCAGAGGGTTAAGGCAAAGAATAAGGGTGGAAAATATATTGCATATTTTCAGTCCTTTTCCAACACCTATGCGCCTAAGGAATATTTAAAGAAGCTTTTTTATTCGGCGATAGAGGCTGAGGATATAGTGGGGTTATCTGTTGCGACGAGACCCGATTGTCTGCCCGATGAGATTATTGACCTGTTGGATGAGATAAACAGGCTTAAGCCCGTTATTGTTGAGCTTGGATTTCAGACCTCAAACGAGGCTACCGCAGAGTATATTAGGAGAGGATATAGTAATAACGAATTTTTGTCTGCGGTGGGCAGACTTAAATCAAGGGGCATAGAGGTTGTCGCTCATATGATTATTGGACTGCCTGACGAGACCCGAGAGGATGCTATTAGGACAGCGAGGTTTATAAGCGAGTCGGGTGCAGATGGTATAAAGTTCCATTTGCTTCATATTTTAAAGGGCACTGATTTATTTAAAGAATATGCGGAGGGCAGAGTTAAGGTTTTGTCATTGGAGGAATATACCGGTATACTTATAGATTGCATTGCAGAGCTTAGGGAGGATATGGTTGTTCACCGTCTTACAGGGGACGGGGCAAAGAGAGGCCTTGTTGCTCCGCTTTGGAGTGCAGACAAAAAGCGTGTGCTCAATTATATAATGAAAAGAATATAAACGCCCAAGCAACCAAAAGCGGTTGCTTGGGCGTTTTAGCATAACAAATTATTTACCTTCTTGCAGAAGATTAGAACGGTTTATGAAAGCAGAGCGAAGCCTACGCTTTAAAAAGGCGAAGACCTTTCTCTCGGCCTCGGCAAACTTTTCTTCAAATAGGAGACCGTAGATTATAAATGCGGCAACCGCGATTTCAAAAATAGTGCTTAAAACAAAACGAATTTCCATAGCTTCCTCCTGAAAGAACAAATGTTCTTTTCTGTTATTATTATAGTTGAACCTTTTTATTTTGTCAATAGTTTTTTTAAATTTTCTATTGCAATATAAATATACTGTAATGTGTGTCCGGAAATTCGTACTTTGTGTAAATTTTCTTTACTTTTTTTGTTATATAACGTATAATCAAGTCAAAGGGAGTGATATTCATGGGTGATAAAAACGATAGGATTATTTTTTCGGTTTTTTCAGATTTTCATTATAAAAAGGGTATGTATGCCTCTGAAATTTCGGATATTGAGAAAATCTTAGAGCGCGCAAAGGACAATGGCGCGGATTTTGTTTTAAGCGCCGGAGACTTTTGCAATGATTATCTAGGCTCACCTGAATTAATTAATGCTTTTCTTAATAACAGACACGGTCTTCCCGTGTACAACGTTTACGGAAATCACGAACTTGAAAGCAAAGGAAACTCTATGAGTGTGGTAACACCCTTGCTTACGAATGACGCAAACATTGTTTTAGGGCAAGGGGCGTATTATTATTTTGATAAAAAATGTTTCAGAATTATATGCTTAGATACAAATTTTTCATATAATGAAGCAAACGAAGAATGGCAGCACAATGTTACTAATAGTTTTGGACCTCCGCCTGAAAATAAGAGGTATAACAGCTTGGGAGATGTTCAGCTTAAGTGGCTTGAAAAGGTTGTTTTTGATGCAGCGGATAAGGGCCTTAAATGCATAGTGCTGAGCCATGTTGGTTTTTCAGGAAAGTTCGGGTGGGATTCTCCCGACGCTGAGGCGGTGAGGGCGCTTTTTAGACATGCTAACGAGAAGGCAACGGGTACTGTGCTTTTAGGAATTAGCGGTCATATACATACCAACCATGTGGCTGTTACGGAAGATGTGTTATATATTGATGTCAACACTGTTCGAAATGGGTTTTGGTTACCAAAGCCCGAGAAGCATTATTCTGATAATCACACCTTCATGTATGTCGATTATGATAGTGATGGCAAGGTAAAGAACAGCCGTATCATGAGATATAACGAACTATCTGCGAGTGGGCACACTTGGTTTTTTAGTGAACCGCTTAGTGCAATTGTAACACTTGATAAAGATGGGAAAGTTGTAATAGAAGGAATGGAAACCGAGTGGGCGTACGGGGTAGTTCCTGATACTAACAAACATGGCAAAGAACCGAGGATTGCTTCGGGAAAATGGGAATTACATAAATAAAAAAAGCTCTGCGAAGAATTTCTTCGCAGAGCTTTTTTATTATATTATGCGTTTTCGCTTTCGAACTTCTTGATGAATTCGCAAAGAGCTTTAACGCCCTCGGTTGGCATAGCGTTATAGATAGAAGCGCGCATACCGCCTACAGAACGGTGACCCTTAATATTTGCAAAGCCGGCAGCAGTTGCCTCCTTGACAAACTTGGCATTAATCTCATCGTCTTCGGCGCGGAAGGTAACATTCATCATAGAACGGGAAGCAACATCGTTGGGGTTGCTGAACAGCTTACTTTCCTCAAGGCAGTCATAGAGCATTTTTGCCTTATCTTCATTTATTTTCTTCATTGCCTCAAGTCCGCCGAGAGATTTAATCCATTCAAGAACGAGACCGCAGATGTATATAGGATAGCAGGGAGGAGTATTGTACATAGACTCGTTTTCTGCCATAGTAGCATAGTTGCACATAGTAGGAACTGCTTTGTCAAGGTCCTCACGGAGAAGGTCCTCACGGGCGATAACTATAGTCAGACCTGCGGGGGCAACATTCTTTTGAGCACCTGCATAAATGAGACCGAATTTGCTTACGTCAACGGGCTCAGACAAGATGCAGGAGGACATATCGGCAACGAGGGGAACATCCTTGGTGTCGGGAATGTAGTCCCATTTGGTACCGAAAATTGTGTTATTGAAGCAGATGTGAACATAGTCGGCATCAGGACGAAGGTCAAGCTCTTCCTGACGGGGAATACGGGTGAAGTTTTCTTCCTTAGTGGTAGCAGCAAGGTGAGCATCGCCGAATTTCTGAGCTTCCTTATATGCCTTGCCAGAGAACTGACCTGTTACGATATAGTCAGCCTTACCTGTTTTCATAAGGTTCATACAAACATTGGCAAACTGCATTGAAGCACCGCCCTGAAGGAACATTACCTTATAGTTGTCGGGAATGTTCATAACTTCGCGTAGGGAAGCTTCGGCATTTTTGATTATAGCGTCGTACACCTTTGAACGATGGGACATTTCCATAACGCTCATACCTGAACCTTCATAGTTCATCATATCGTCGCGTGCTTTTTCGAGAACAGAGAGGGGAAGCATAGACGGACCTGCGGAAAAATTGTAAATTCTGTTATACATTATTTTGCCTCCTATAGAGTTATATATTAAATACAGTATACGATAATTTTACGCGATATGCAACCATTTTGTGAAAATTTTGTCAAAATAATTACATTTTCTTTTTTTCCTTTTTCAGTGAGGCGGCATAGCTTAAAACATCGTCGAGCATT